>CAYWBS010000354.1:0-4271 GCA_964456215.1 uncultured Hyphomicrobiaceae bacterium | reverse complement strand
TAGCTCGTCTCTTCTTCCCAGACGTGCTCAGGCCACTTGTCCCAATCCTTGCCGTAGCGTCGTTCAAGCGCCAAGATGCGGAAATCCGGATACCAGCAAATCATGTCATCCATTGTCGCTTCGGGGATGATTTCGGGCGCCGCCGCCCGAATTGCTGGCACGCCAGCGACAGCTGCAACGCTTGCCGCCGTGGCGCCGAGGGTGAATTTGCGTCGGGTGAGCATGGCCCATTGTACCACACTTGCCCACCGACAATGACGGGGCACGGAAGTCAAGGAGAATGATAAATGGCCGCCGATCTTTGGGGGCGCCTGGCGCACCATTTCTATCCAATCAGTTTTGAGGATTCTGAGATGGCGCAAGCCTCTCGACAAGATGCCGAAGGTCGCGAAAATAATCGTCTGCTCGGGACTTCTTCAAATGAAGCAATCGATTTGATAGCGGATTTTGCGCAGCTTCGCTCGAACCTTTCTCTAACGCTATCTTTGCAACCTCTTCTAAGTCATCGACGATCTGCGTACCGCTTGCGTCAGCAAGTTTAGCAACCAGTGCTGTCAAAACGAGTTTCACAACCTCAGTATCAGCCGCCACTTGATTGACAAAGCGCTCGTATTCAGTGATTCGTGTGTCTTTTGCCATTGCGCCCTCCGTAAGTTGAATAACTACACCTTACGTGAGATGTGTGCGCGGCGCTTCCTCCATTTAAGAAAATGTCGTGCACGCTGTTTGGCTGTCTTAGGTTGCGTCAATCCGCCGATAGGTCAGACGCTTGCCGGCCATGCCGCGCAGCGCCTTGTGAGCGCGTTCAGCGTCGCTGATCTTGTGCGTGTTGTACCTGAAATCAAACTCGCCAAGATAGCGATGTAGATGGGCTTCGCTGACATGCTGATAGACGCCATAGATGCCGCGTTTCAGGATTGAGAAATAATTCTCGACCGTGTTCGTGTGCCAGAAAACACCACGCACATATTCGTCGTTCGAATGATTGACCGTTCCATGTCCGGCGAACTCCTTGCCGACTTTGACATAGGATTTCAGTTCATCGGTCATGAGATATGACTTGCGGTCGGCGACGGTCACGATTTTCCCGCGAAGCGTCTTGGCGGTGATGTCGGCGACATGGTGCGAACGCGCCTCACCGTCGCGCTCAACCAGCGTCATGACCGTCTGCTTTTTCGGTGGCGTCTTGCGATAGGCTCGGTTTTTTGCCTTGCCGCCGACAAGCGTTTCATCCGCCTCGACAGTTTTTCCTTGGCCACCGATTGGGCCGGCCTTCGGATCGAACATTGCGGCGCGGAGACGGTGCGCCAGAAACCACGCGCTTTCGTAGGTGATGCCTAACATGCGATGGAGCTGGTGTGCACTGATGCCTTTTTTGCCCGCAGTCATCAGGTGCATGGCGGCAAGCCATTTGTTTAGTGGAATTTTGCTGCGCTCCATGAGAGTGCCGACCGTCACCGTGAACGGCTTGCGGCATTCTTTCTCTTTGCACTTGTAGACGCCTGGGCGGGTCGATTTACCCATGAGCTTGGTGGCGTTGTTCACAGAGCCGCAATGCGGGCAGACGGGACCGTCAGGCCACTGGATTTTCTCGAAATGCTCGCGGGCTTTGTTTTCGTCGGAATAAATTGGATCGGTGATATTCATGGCTCACATCTCTAGTGTTCTGTCTTTTTGGCTTGGGCGGCTTCGATTTGTTCGGATTTCCGTGCAAGAGCACCTGAGAGCTTTTTCGCTGTTTCGCCAGACATTTCGTATGCAGCAAGCTCTATGTCATCAGGGCCAATTAGACGTAAAATCGCCCGTATATGATGAACATCAATGCTCACAATCGCATCTTCAACATTCATCGTTACCAATGGCACGAATCGTGCTTGTGGACCAAGTAGAAGACGAGCATTTTGGGCCAGTTCTACGGCATCTTGATTTGAAAGAGCTAGCGTCTCGCCAGCAGCATTTTCAAGAACATATCCGTTGTCGGTCGCCGTGATTTTCATAGCTAAGTTCCCTGTCTAAATGATATATAGGGAGTCTAGTATGGTACGTCAACCGTATAATCGCCTAGACAGACTTATGGGAAATGCCGATGATTTCAATCTCCCTTTTCAAGAAACCGTAAGTGAATATTGCTGGGGCTTTGTGTGGGGCGATGAAACGCTCGACCGCAAGACACGATCCATGCTCAACCTGACCATGATCGCAGCGCTCAACCGCATGGAGGAATGGGAGCTCCATCTCAAAGGCGCCCTGAAAAACGGCGTATCGAAACAAGAAATTCAAGCTGTTCTACATCAAATCGCCATTTATTGCGGTATACCCGCCGGCGTTGAATGTTTCCGGATCGCCAATCGCGTATTCCGGGAGGTGGAGTAATCTGGGAAACACGTTCGGGATTTCAACATTTCGTCTATTTGTAGCCTTAATCGGTACATGAATGAAATATCTATTAACCATTGAGCGATACACGTAACCCAATTAGCATAATGACATGAGCGTCATGCGTATAATTCCAATAATGGCATATCTCGACCCAATCATTCCAAGCCCAGATCCGCGATATTCTGCGAGTCTACGACGGTTTGCCAGTGTCGCCTTTTTCGCTATGGCACTTCTCGCGCCAGGGCAGGGTTACGCCGCAAAAGATCCCGCCGTGAGATATATGCAACATGTTTCGAAGGATCTTTTCGCCGCGGCGCGCAGCGGATCGACGGACGAGATGATGCGGGCCATTCGCCGCCACGCAGACGTCAAGACGATTGGCATGTTTTCGCTTGGCGCCTATGCACACCGGCTGCCAAAATCAAGCCGGACGTCTTATTTTTCCGGAATGACACGCTTCATGGCGCGCTATTTCATGGCCCAGCATGCCTATTACAAGATCACTGACGCGACCATTGAGCCGGAAAGTTTCCGCCAGGACGGCAAGACCTATGTTGACAGCAGTGTCTATCTAGAAGGCGGCAGATCGTATCGCGTCCGCTGGGAACTGCTTTCCCGGGGCAAGTCATTCAAAGTGCGCGACGTCCAGTTCCTGGGGTTTTCACTCATCGCTCTACAGGGCAATTTGTTCCGAAGGTATATTGAGGATCACGATTACAACGTGAACGCTCTCGTTATCGCTCTCAGCTATTGATTCCCCGCCATATCCGAGACTCGGTATCTTCGCCCGACCATCCGGCTCCTTCCGATGTGCGCCTTGCAAGTCCGACAGATTTCGGATCAGGCATCGGCTGAGGCAAGCCCCAATGCCGTGTTGACGCCGCCGGCAGGCGTCGCGCCGAGGTCTCGCGGGCGCCATCGACCGCGTTCGACGGAAACCAAAAAGCGCTCGATCAACTGATGAAACAAGGCCGGCTCTTCCAGATTCAACAAGTGACCGCATCCGGGCAAGAGGGCAAGCTGCGCTGACGCCATGGTCCGCTTGAGAAACAGATTGACATCGAGACAAGATTCATCCTCGTCACCCACGAGCAAAAGCACCGGCGTCCGAACAGCCCGCAATTTTTCTTCAAGATCATAAAGCGAAGGCCGCTTGAGCTGAATTTGGCGCAGAATATGTGCCGCCGCCAAGGGCGGATGTTCGGCGAGGTTCTTCACGAAATTCTTCCAGCCGGCCGGATCCTTATGTTTCAACTGAATCCGCGCCGGACCGCTTGCCATGGCCTCGGCAGGAATCGCCCGATCCGCCTCTATCTGCGCCGCAACAGTTTCCGTCTCGGCTACGAAACGCTCGCGGGCCGGCCTATAGGACCCCGACCCGCCGCTGGCGGCGACAGCCGCCACGACCCGGTCTGGAAAATCGAGGACTAATTGCAGCGCAGTGTAAGCCCCCATGCTCAGCCCGACGAGATAGACCCTGTCGAGACCAAGATGGTCGAGGACGGCGATGGTATCGCTATTGGCAAGATCCTGGCCGTAGGCGGACGCGTCTTCCGGAACCTTCGATGGCGGATAGCCACGGGCGGCGATCGCAATGCAGCGATGACTTCGGGAGAACATGCGCACCTGGTCCTGCCAGCTCCGGTGATCGCCGCCATACTCATGAAGGAAAACCAGCGGTTCACCCGCGCCCGTTTCTTCGAAATAAATCTTGACGCCATCGGAGTCGGCAAATGGCATAATTCCCCTCCCCTCTTCCAACCGCTTTAAACCGCTGACCCGTCACCTCGGGCAGCTCTCTATTGTTAGCTGAGCCCATAGAGATGTTCCAGCGTGAACAGAACTTGTCTTCGCCGAGATGCTTCTCCATCGAGAGCAGGAGCAGGTGGGTG
>CAYWBS010000353.1:0-4273 GCA_964456215.1 uncultured Hyphomicrobiaceae bacterium | reverse complement strand
TCCGATGAATCTTTTCGCCCCGTTCGTCATGGTTCATACGACACGTATGCGGCGTTGTGAGGATCACTGTTCGCGTGGGTGTCCTTCTGTCACTTGGCCCCTTGTCAAAAATGACCTTCAGAACAATTTGATCAAGAACAAGGCTGCCACGAGGCAACTGCTTGATGACCTTGTCCAGGAGATCATAGATCGCATCTTCGTCATCAGTGGGATCGGCTTCAATTGTTACGCGCTGCCATGGCTCGCCTTGTATCCGAATCCGCATAGCTTTGATGGCAACCGACGATATTCCGAGGTCGTTGCTCCAACCAAATTCGAAGCTGCGGTTCAGCATCGGTTGGAGTTGATAGACCAGATTGTCCTCCTCAACCTCTGCTTCGATGTCTTCCTTGAGGACACTGGCGGCAAATATGACCTGCAAATTGGATGCGGTGGAGCTGTCCCCTTGGATATAGATGTCGAGCGTTCGCTTTTTGTCGCTATGTCGGAAGATCAACTCGAACGCCGGCTGTATGGTCTGCCGCTCGAGCTTACCGCCGATAAATCGCGAAATATTTTGCCGGTAGTCCTCTGGATAGGCGTAATAGATTTCCTCGTTACCGCGGCGATAGACCTCGACGTGGCATTTCCGGCCACGTGCCTCCTTCTTACTGTAATGTTCGATCAGCGCTTACTTGAGTTCTTCGGCAACGCTATCGTCCACAGGACCCGGCATCGCAGGCAATTTTCTTCTTTTCTGCCATCGACCGCGTGGTAGCTTGTCGACCCGCCAGAATAGACATGCGCCGTCCCAATATTCTTCTTTCCGATTGAGGAAAATCCAAAAGGCGCGCTCCAAATGGCTTTTCATTTTGTCGAAGCGGTCCGGCAAATCTGGATCGATCCCGTGGTAGGCTGCTTCGTCCAATATGGCTTTAGTAAACCCGCCGTCGTCCGTGCGCTCGTAAAGCTCTTGGAAATCCTGGGAAATCTCATCCTGAAGGTTCGGTTCCATATCAAGGAAGGCCTCGAAGACAGGCTCGACGCCGTATTCGCCTAGCGCGTCCCAGTCGATTTCAGTAAGGAGGCCGCGCCGCGCAAAATATTCCCGTAGCAAGTAATTGGGCGCTTTGCGGAAGAAGTCTTTGGGTAAGTAGCGACGAGCCATTGCCAGTGACCTTTCTGCAATACGAATCAGTTCAAAATGATCGGATTCGCGTCGTCAGGTCAAACGCCGCAAATAATTGGATGATTTGTCGTGGGCGAGCCTAAGCGTCCGTCGTCTTTGCGCGGCGGCTGCGTTGGGATTTCGAAATAGTGGCCCATTCGGCGTGGATGCGCTTAAGCGGCGACAATGTTGGCGAGCCGTATTCAAAATTGTCTGGCAATGGTCAGAACCGCGTTAGGGGGTGTGCCGAATGAATGCTCCACCAACGCCGGAAACTCCTCGAACCGCAGGTCAGACGCTATCAATAAAGTTTTGGTGCTCATTCCCAAATTCGACGTGCCCGGATGTTTCCGATTGACAAAGAATGCAAATTTCTAAGCCTTTTGATAACTGACCTGCTCATCGGCGCACAATTTTTTTGCTTTCGAGTTTCCCATATAAATTCGAAAAATCAGAGACAGCTTTTCAAAACGCTGGGGGCAACCAATGACAGCGACCGCCAAACAGCTTGCGGCCAACAGACTGAATGCTATTGAGAGCACCGGACCGCGCACCGCAGCCGGCAAGGAGAGGGCGAGCCGAAATGCTCTCCGCCACGGGCTCTTCAGTTCGCGGCTTTTGCTCGAAGGCGAGGATCCGGAAGAGTTTGGACGTCTGCTTGTGGATCTCCACGAAACCCTCCGTCCGGTCGGAACCATCGAACAGGCGATCCTGGAGCGCATTGCAGTCAACCTGTGGCGGCAACGGCGTCTTGTCGAAGCCGAGACCGCGAGGCTCGACCTGGCGCGGCGCGATCAGAAAATTGCAGGTCAAGTCTCGGACGAATTGGGGCGCAGTTATCTCGCGAAAATTAAATCAGATGAGCTGGTGCCATTCGACAAAGCCCATGCCAAATGGTGCCAAGATGTCGTCGATGAGTATGAGTCCGCGGCCGAGCTTGAACTTGATACGTTAAAAAAGACGGCACCGCTCATCCACAAACAGCTTTTGTCAGATGCTGCGGAAGACGGCGAGACCATCGAAGACTATCTCGTCAATTGCGAGAACGGAGTGTCGGACTATATCGAAGAGCTGGTGCAATGGTGTCGGAAACAGATCACCGAGGCCGAAGAACGTCCGGCTGTGCTGGATGTCGCCAACAAGTTGCGCGCCAAACGAGTCGTGCTGCCGCAATCCTATCTCGACCTCTTCGCCCGCTATCAGACGACACTCGACAATCAGCTCTATAAGGCGATCCGGGCCTTTCGCGAGGCGCAGGAATGGCGCTTGAAGACAATCGAAGCAGACCCTGTCGAAGCCGCGGACGGGATATTGGACGCCGCGGTGGCCTGATAAGATTGGGTTCGTTTCGCAAATGGAGCGCGACGCAAAGCGAATTTCCTTTCCGGAGACGCCGATACAGGGGGGAGCGCTGAAAGCAGCCGGCTACATTGCGGCGTCTGCACTCTGCGCCGTCAGCATAACAGCCAATCTCCGCTTCGGTCTCTCCCTCGGGAGCAACTCGCTCGACAAATCAATTTATGCGACGGCGAGCATGGCGGCGGACATCTTCAAGATCGGCCTGCCGCTCCTCGCCCTCCATCATTGGACGGCTCGCCATCGCATATATGCTTTGGCAAGCCTCTGCCTTTGGCTTGGCTGTGTCGGCTGGTCGTTCAGCTCGGCGGTGGGATTCGCCCTGACGAGCCGTTCCGAGGTGGTCGCCGAGCGCCGGGTAGCGGCCGAAACTCTCAACGGATGGCAAGCAACCGTCCATCGTGCCGAGGCAAAACTCTCGGCACTTGGCATACATCGGCCAGTTTCCGTTATTGAAGCCGAGCTGTCGTCCGCGGCCGTGCCGCCGCACATATGGTCGCGCACCAAGAAATGCACCAATGTTACGGTTCCTGAGAGCCGGGTTGCCTGTTCCGAGGTTGCAAGGTTGCGCCGGGAACTGGCTACGGCAGAAGCCGCCGAGCGTTTGGAACGGAATCTGGTGGCGGGGCGCGACAAACTCGCCGCGTTGCCGGCGGTGGGTCGGCATGCTGTGGATCCTCAAGCCGGCGCACTCGCGAGCCTGCTCAGCGTCGACCGGGCGACAATCCGAACGGGACTTGCCTTACTGTTGGCGGGACTGGTGGAGGCGGGGTCTGCGCTTGGTTTCACGCTTGTGGCGGCGGTGACCACAACCAGGACAAGTCCTTCCGACCCGGAACGAAAGTGCACCCCGAAACGGGGCGCATCGTTGCGCCCGCCACATCCGCAACCGGGCACAATCGCGGAGGCGATCCGGCGATGGGCGCTGACACGCCTCGATATCGATCCCGCCGCCACCATCCCGGCACGAATGGCCTATGAGGATTTTAGCGCTTGGTCCAAGGCTCAAGGCGATGAGACCTGTACCGAGACAAGGTTCGGGATCGTCTTTACGGCGCTGATCGGCGAACTCGGCGGGCACAAGGTGAAGCGCCGCGACCGCGCTTACTATGTTGGCGTCGCTCTCACTGAAACATCCGTGGCGGTTGGGAAGGCCATCCAGGCCAATGCGTGAGGGGGAAGACAGATGAGGAAAAGTCAAATTTCCAAATGATTTCGGAAAATATGGAGAAGACGAATGGGCGGTCCGGGGTCCGGGCGTACCGGCGGAATGCTGACAGACAAATGCGAAGATTATCGTCCAGTCGATCTCGCCTGGCTGAAGCGGACGGGGATCCTCGACAGCTGGGCATGGGCGACTATTAGCTGGTCCCACGGCGGGGAGGTACATTCCTCCATTCAGGTCAGGCGGGAACATTCCGGCGTCCGTTTCCGCTATCGCACGAGAAAACCGGGTGATGAGTGGCAGGACGTGAATGAGCTGATGCCATTTGCCTATACGCATACCAATTATGGTGGCCACCGCCGCTGGTTTGAATGTCTGCCCTGCGGGAGAAACTGCCGAATTCTTTATGGCGGCACATACTACAGATGCCGCACCTGCTGGGGCCTCCGCTATGAAAGCCAATACGAACCGGCCTGGGCGCGTCCGATTTCAAAAGCGCAAAAGATCCGAGACCGGCTCGGGGGCTCCCTATCGCTGGCCGACCCGTTCCCTGAAAAGCCAAAAGGCATGCATTGGAGAACCTATGACCGGCTCAAACGGCAGGA
>CAYWBS010000352.1:0-4281 GCA_964456215.1 uncultured Hyphomicrobiaceae bacterium | reverse complement strand
AGGCGCTGAATGAAAAGCGCTTCGACAGGGTGACAAAGGGCACATTCGAACTCGGATCGGTTTTCAAGACCGTGACGGTCGCCATGGCACTCGATCTCGGAACGGTGACCCTCGATCAGGGGTACGATACCTCCACACCGATTGAAGTTGACGGCTATACGATTAACGACGACCACCCGCAGCGGCGCCGGCTGAGCGTCGCGGAAATCTTTATTCATTCCTCGAATATCGGTGCGGCAAGAATGGCGGAGCAAGTCGGTATAGACCGCCACCGGGCGTTTCTGAAAAAGATTGGACTGCTTGAGACTATGCAATCCGAGCTAGGCGGCATAATAAAACCGCAAACGCCGGAGCACTGGAAACTCGTAAACTCCATGACCGCCTCCTACGGCCACGGCATCGCCATCGCGCCGTTGCAATTCGCCTCGGCTTCGGCGGCGCTCGTCAACGGCGGCTACAAGATTTCTCCGACATTTCTTTATCAGCAACCACGGCTGGGTCTGTCACGCGAGAAAAAGGTCCTGAAGTCGGAGACGAGCGCCATCATTCGCGCGCTCCTGCGGCGTAATGTCAAGGAAGGGACGGGCAGGCGGAGCGAAGCGATCGGCTACCGCGTCGGAGGCAAGACGGGCACTGCGGAGAAGGTGATCAACGGGTCTTACAGCTCGTCGGCGATCCGCACCTCATTCCTATCGGTATTTCCAAGCGATGATCCGGCTTTTGTGGTCTTTGTCATGATTGACGAGCCGAAGCCGGCGAATGGAGCAAATCAAAAGTTGCGCACCGCCGCCGTCAATGCCGCCCCTGTAACGGGGCGCATCATCTCCCGCATCGGCTCCAGACTCGGGGTCGAGCCCGATCTCGCGCGGCACGCCGGGTTTGACGATTTGGCGCCGGCCACCTATTAAACTTCAAGGCTGTGCACGCAGCGAACATTCTCGAACAGGCACAGATGCAGCGAGGGCTTGGTGTCGAAGCCGGTGTCTCTGAAATCCATCGCCGGTGAAGAGCGGGCCGGCAATTTTGCCGCGGCGGATGTCGAGGTCAGCGGATTGACGGCCGACAGCAGAGACGTCCGGCGCGGCTACGTTTTTGCCGCCCTGAAGGGTACGGAAGCCGATGGTGCGAGGTTCATTCCCGATGCAATCGCCCGAGGCGCCGCCGCTATCCTTGTCTCAGAGGAAGGTTTGGCGGACGTTCCCGATGGCATCCCGGTCATTGCCGATCCCGAGCCAAGGCGGCGGCTCGCGCTCATGGCAAGCCGGTTTTATGCAGGACAGCCGGAATGCACGGTCGCCATCACGGGCACCAATGGCAAAACCTCCGTCGCCGCGTTCGCCCGGCAAATCTGGCAGGAGCAAGGGCTGAATGCCGCGAGCCTGGGGACGGTCGGGCTGGTGAAGGGCGAGGACCGGGAATACATTCCCTATACGACGCCCGATCCGGTATTCCTTCACAAGATGTTGTCGAGAATTTCCCGGGAGGGCGTCACCCATTTGGCCTTGGAAACATCGAGCCACGGGCTGGCGCAAAACCGGGTGGACGGCGTAGCGTTCGCTGCCGGAGCCTTCACCAATATTTCCCGAGATCACTTGGATTATCACAGCGATTTTGGCGATTATTTCGCGCAGAAGATGCGTCTCTTTTCCGAGCTCCTTCCTGACGACGCGGCGGTCATCGTCGACATGGATTCGGAAGGTGCGCGACGGATCGCAGAAATCGCGGCGGACCGCGAACTTGCCTTGTTGTCGGTGGGCCGCGCCGGTGATCGCCTGAAGCTCCTCGAAAGTCGTATGGAGGGATTTCAGCAGCGGCTGACGGTGCGCTGGGCAGGCGCCGATCTTACGATCGACCTTCCACTTGTCGGCGCCTTCCAGGCCTCCAATGCCCTGATTGCCGCCGGTATCTGCCTGGCGACGGGGAGTGATCCGGACATGGTGTTGCAGACGCTTGGCCGACTAAAGGGCGCCGTCGGCCGCCTCGAATATGTGGGAAAAACGGCGTCGGGGGCGCCGATCTTCGTCGACTATGCGCACACGCCCGACGCTCTGAAAAATGTGCTCGAAACGTTGAGGCCTTATGCGAAGGGGGCTCTCAGCGTGGTTTTTGGTTGCGGCGGCGACCGCGACAGGGGCAAGCGGCCTGAAATGGGGGCAATCGCGACACGGCTGGCGGACCGCGTTTACGTCACGGACGACAATCCGAGGCGCGAGGACGCGGCGGCAATCCGCAGCGAGATTTTGGCGGCGGCGAAGCGCGCCATCGAGATTGGAGATCGCGGCGAGGCGATTTCCACGGCGATGAGCGAACTGGCGGCGGAGGACGTCCTGCTCATTGCCGGAAAGGGCCACGAAACAGGCCAGATTGTTGGTGACAAAGTGATTCCATTCTCAGACCATGAGGCCGTCCGTCAGGCCTTGGCTCAGGAGCAATAATATGACGAAGCCGCTGTGGCGGTTCGACGAGATTGTCGCGGCGACCGGCGCAATTCTTGACGGGGCGGGCGCAGCCCAAGCGCAAGGCGGCGGCGAAGTTTCGGGCGTCTCGATCGACAGCCGGACAGTGCAAGAACGTGATTTGTTTGTCGCCATCGAGGGCGACAACCGGGACGGCCATGACTATGTCGAATCGGCCTTCGCGGGTGGCGCCGCGGGAGCCGTCGTTCGCAAGGACTTTCCCGGCCAGGGCGCGACAGCCGCATTGTTCCGGGTCGATGATACGCTCGGCGCGCTTCGGGATCTTGGCCGCGCGGCGCGCATACGGATGGCTGGTAAGGTCATTGCCGTCACGGGAAGCGCCGGCAAGACGGGGACCAAGGAGGCGCTGCGCCTGGCGCTCCGACCGTCCGGCACGACCCATGCATCGGAAAAATCTTATAACAATCAATGGGGCGTGCCTTTGTCCCTGGCACGTATGCCGGCCGATACGGCCTACGGCATTTTCGAGGTCGGGATGAACCATGCCGGTGAGATTACGCCTCTGAGTTTTATGATCCGGCCGGACATCGCGATTATCACCACCGTGGCTCCGGTTCACATCGGCTTTTTTGACTCCGAGGTCGCGATCGCCGAGGCAAAGGCCGAAATATTCGCCGGTTTGCGGCCGGAAGGCGTTGCCATACTCAACCGGGACAACAAACATTTCCGCTTATTGGCGGACCGCGCCAAGGCGGCGGGGGCACGAATTGTCAGTTTCGGCTCTGACTCGCGGGCCGATATCCGATTAATCGATGTCGATCGGGAAGGCGGCGTCTCGCGCGTCCGCGCGTCGGTCGCCGGCCGCGAGCTCAGCTACCGTATCGCTCTTCTCGGCACGCATCATGTCATGAACTCGCTGGCGGTCCTCGGCGCGGTTCATGCGGCCGGCGGCGAGACAAAAGCAGCCGCCGAATCCTTTGCGCGCCTTCGCGAACTCAAGGGGAGGGGCGAGCGATCCCGCTACCCGCTTGCCGGCGGCAGCCTGATGATCATTGACGAAAGCTATAACGCCAATCCGGCATCCGTCCGGGCGGCGCTTGCCGCCATGGCGCAGGTGCCGCGTACGGAATATCCGCGCCGGATTGCCGTTCTCGGCGATATGCTGGAGCTTGGCGCGCAGGCCGGCTCGCTACATTTGGAACTTGCAGGCCCGATCCAAAAGGCGGGCGTTGACAAAGTTTTCGCCTACGGTCCCATGATGTCAGCGCTATACAAATCATTGCCAACCCACCTTAAAGGAGGGTATGCGGATGATTCCGAAGAGCTGGCGCCTATGCTGATTGGCGGCGTGAAACCGGGTGACGTTGTGGTAATTAAGGGCTCGCTTGGAAGCCGTATGGGATTGGTGGTGGATGCGCTGAAGTCGCAACTACGCTCGGTGCCGTCCGCCGGGGGCGCAGCCGCAAGCCACGCCGAAAGGTGAGGAGCTGCCATGTTATATTTTCTGGTCGAGTTGAGTGACCAAATCGGGGCGCTGAACGTCTTTCGCTACATCACATTCCGTACTGGAGGGGCCATAATGACGGCGCTTCTGGTGGTGTTCATGTTCGGTCCGAATTTGATAGACCAATTGCGTATCCGGCAGGGCAAGGGACAGCCGATCCGGGAACTTGGTCCTCAAAGCCACATCATCGAGAAACAGGGTACGCCGACCATGGGCGGATTGATGATCCTGCTCGGCGTTACGGCGGCGACCTTGCTCTGGGCCAATCTGGAGAACCCTTATGTTTGGATCGTTCTTTTTGTAACTTTGACCTACGGCATGATCGGTCTCTATGACGATTTCATCAAGGTGACCAAGCGG
>CAYWBS010000351.1:0-4282 GCA_964456215.1 uncultured Hyphomicrobiaceae bacterium | reverse complement strand
CTGCTTCGACTTCTTCTGCGTCCGAGGCCGCTTCTTCTCCTTCAGAAGCCGTATGGTGCGCCGGATAATCGTGCTGCCGCGCGAGGGAGTCGTATCGCCGGAAATGATATCGACCGAAAACGTAGCGATGCCGCGCGAACCGAGATAGTCCTGCAGCCTGGAGGTCATGCTCAAATAGGGAAAGCGGAAGAAGGGTGCGACTGGCTGGCCGTTTGCCTGGAGGATCGCCGCGAACCCTCTTTCGATCGCGCGTTTTCCCCTCTCGAAACCCAGATGGCGGAGATTTGAGTGGCGATAGGTATGTACGCCGATCGTGTGGCCGGCCTTTGCCACCTCCTTGAGCGTATCCGGATAGGCGAGCGCCATGGTGCCGACCGCGAAAAATGTCGCTTTCGTGCAGTGACGTTCGAGAGCGGACAACACAGCCTTGGTATATTGGGGGTGCGGTCCGTCATCGAATGTCAGTACGACCTCCCCGGGCGCCAGGTCAATGGTTTGGCCATATTGATGCGTGCCAAAACGCGGACCCGAACTGGTGTCGATCTCGATGGTCCTTGAGACGCCCAGGACTTTGTCCGGATCGCAGTCCGGCGCGGCGTTGGCGCCGCTGGCGAAGGATTGGAGGGCCGCAACACAGATCGCCAGCCAGAAAATACGCATTACATCTACCTTTAAATTCAATATGTTGCAGCCTACCTCAATTGGAACTAGACAATTGAGGTAAAGAGAAGTCTCTCAGTTATCGCCTATTCTGTCGAGCAATTTGTGTCAACGTCAAAGTCTCGTTGCGAGCGCGAAGAGCTGAATTCGACCATCACACTTCAGAAATAATTGAATTCCCGCGTATAGGTCCAAAACACCATGCAGGAGACAACTGAACGAACACGATCGCGCGGCCCAGATGGTGCCTTTCAGCCGGATTACGTCCACGCCGTCGAGCGCTCTGTGGAAGCCCGGGACAAGGTGCAGCTCAAGGCGCTGGTCAAAGACCTGCATAAGGGCGATTTTGCCGACTTGATGGAGCTCCTGCGGCCCGATCTTCGCCTGCAACTGATCGAGACGCTCGGCAAGTCTTTCGATTTTAACGTGCTGCCGGAACTCGACGAGCCGGTTCGCGATCAGCTCATCGAGGAAATGCCCAATGAGCAGGTGGCGCAAGCCGTCCGTGAGCTTGATTCCGATGATGCCGTCTACGTCCTCGAAGACCTCGAGGAGAGTGAACAATCCGATATTTTGGCGAAACTTCCGGAGGCCGAGCGCGTGGCCCTGGAGCGGAGCCTGGAATATCCGCAAGACTCCGCCGGCCGGCTCATGCAGTCCGCCGTCATCGCGGTCCCGCCTTTCTGGACCGTGGGTCAGACGATTGACTATATGCGCGAGACGGACGATTTGCCGGACTCCTTTTCCGAGCTTTATGTCGTCGACCCGGCGTTTCATCCCATTGGGTCGGTGCCATTGAGCCTGCTGCTGCGGACGAAAAGACCTGTCAGAATCGAAGAAATTACCGATACCGATCTCTACGTTGTCGGCGTTTCGCAGGACCAGGAGGATGTGGCGCGGGATTTCGAGCGCTACAGCCTGATTTCGGCTCCGGTGGTCGATGATGACAAGCGCCTCGTCGGCGTCATTACGGCGGACGATATCGTTGAAGTCGTTCAGGAAGAGGCGGAGGAAGATATCCACAGGCTTGGCGGTGTCGGCGATGAATCGCTCGCCGACTCGGTTCTCAGAACAACGAAGAACCGGTTGACCTGGCTGTTTTTCAATCTGGCGACGGCCATTCTCGCCTCCGTCGTGATCAGCTGGTTCGACGCCACGATCGAGCAGATGGTGGCGCTTGCTGTGCTCATGCCGATCGTGGCGTCGATGGGCGGCAACGCCGCAACGCAAACGATGACGGTCGCCGTCCGGGCGCTGGCGACAAAGGAACTCGGCGCCATCAACGCGCGCCGCCTTGTCACGCGTGAGGGGGTTGTGGGCCTCTTCAACGGCCTCGTGTTTGCCGCCGTCATGGCGGCCGTCGCCATTGTGTGGTTCGGCAACAATCAGCTCGGCGCCGTGCTCGCCGCGGCCATCGTCTTCAATATGATCGTTGCGGGCCTTGCCGGAATCCTTATTCCTCTGGCCCTTGATCGGGCAAAGATCGACCCGGCCGTGGCCTCGACCGTGTTCGTCACGACGGTTACGGATGTGGTTGGTTTCTTTGTATTTCTCGGGCTTGCCGCCCTTTGGCTGGTTTAGAGCATATTCCGACTGGCCGGCTCGGGCGCAGTCGGCGCAGGTCGTGTTCAATGCGGTTCATTGTGGTTTTTGGCTGGCTGATTATCCTTGTCAATATCGCGATATTGGCCATGGCCTATTTCTATTTCATGAATTTCGAACCTCCGAAGACCCGTTTTCCCGTGCGCGGCATCGATGTGTCCCATCGCCAAGGCGATATCGACTGGCGCGCCGTCAAACGTTCGGGCATCGCGTTTGCGTTCATGAAGGCCACGGAGGGGGGCGATTTCAAGGACCCGAAGTTCAAGGCGAACTGGAGGGAGGCCGGCGCCGCCGGACTTCTTCGCGGCGCCTACCACTTCTTCACCTTCTGCCGGCCTGGAGCCGATCAGGCGCGAAACTATATCGACAGCGTCCCGGCAGACCCGTCGTCCCTGCCGCCGGTCGTCGACTTGGAACTTGAAGGCAATTGCAAAAAGAACCCCGCAAAGGCGGACCTCAAGAAGGAACTAGGAGTTTTTCTCCAGCGCGTTGAAACGCATTACCGTCAAAAGCCGATCCTGTACATGAGCAAGGAATTCCATGACGCCTATTATGGGAAACTTGGCTTCAAGAACCCGCTTTGGCTGCGCAGCCTGTTTTCCGAGCCGAGTTACGCCAAGGAGGATTGGCTGTTCTGGCAATATCACGATAGGGGGCGAAGAGACGGCGTCGACGGTCCCGTCGACCTCAACGTCTATCGCTTTGACCGCGGCCGTTTGCAAAGCCTGTCAGGCCCGCGGGGCGGTTCATCGCAAGGCGGCTGAAGCTTGCCATCGATGCCGGATGGGGCGCGAAGGGCCGGCGGAAGCCCCGTCGTTCTCTTGGCCGCCCGGGCGCCGTTAACGTCCTTCCCGCGCGAGGAAGGCCTGACCCGTTGCAGTGACCTTGACGACCGTTCCCAATCCGTCCCGCTGCTCGCGGACGACAAGCCCCTGATCAACGGCGTCTTCCCAGATTGTCAGCCTCGGGCATGACGTGCGCCACGCCTCCATGACTTCAGCATATGGTCTTGGCTCGTTGGCGATCCATTCAACGAGGTCGAGAACCAGGGCCTTGTTGTCGCCACTCATTGCCATCTCCATCGTCTGACGTCTGCGCGTTTTCTTATAGCATATTTCCCACCTCCGCGGGCCAAATGCCTTGCACGGAAATGGCGTGTTTTCAAAACGCGACGCCAAGCCGCTGCAAATATAAGAGTGATGGGGGCGCGCCACAATTCCCAAATCCCAGGCCGAGCCGCCCGGCTGTCCCGTGGCTGTCCAATCTAGCCGCCTTCCGCGCTGGGGGAGGGATGACGTCTAAGCCAATTCAAGATCATCCCTCCCCTCGATGGGGAGGGTGGACTACGATGCGAAGCAGCGCAGGCCGGGTGGGGTGAAGCACCGGCGCTTGCGTTCACCCCCCCACCCTTTCCGCCAAACGACTTAGCCGCTTGCGCGTCTAAGATCGTGGCGGAAAGCCCTCGCCGCGTTGGGGGAGGGAAAATGTGTTGCTCGTTCTGACATCCCATTAACCCTCCCACCTCAGCCCGTAGGGTGGGTTGAGCGAAGCAAAACCCGCCACGAAAGTCGCACGGCCGATGATGGGTTTCGCTGGCGCTCACCCCATCCTACAGACTCTTTCGGGGTAAACGGCCCCCGGATGCCCGCGTCACGCGCGGCACTGACGCGTTGAGTGGCGGGCTTGCCGTGTTCTCCGAGTGCCATGCTGAGAGGCCGTCGGAGAGCGCATCGTCAAGTCGCGCCGCCCCATGCCGCATCACTCCCGGTGGTCATGTATCCCCAACAAATATGCGGAGCATCGCCGAAACTGATTGTGGTACCGGGCCGCATATTTTCCGGGAAGACGGTGGTGCGGTTTGACGCGCGGCAGAGATCACATCCCTCCCATCGAGGGGAGGGTGGGCTGCGGCGCGGAGCGACGCAGCTCGGGTGGGGTGAACCGTCGGCGTTTGCGCCATAATACCGCGTCTAAGATCGTGGCGGAAAGCCCTCCCCGCGTTGGGGGAGGGAAAATGTGT
>CAYWBS010000350.1:0-4285 GCA_964456215.1 uncultured Hyphomicrobiaceae bacterium | reverse complement strand
TAGCAAAGCGGTGATGGTGACGGTTAAGAACACTCCCAATAAGGCTGCGATGACCTCCTGTCCAAATGGCGAAAAATCTTGAATGCTATACGCCTTGAAAAAGAGAAAAACGGAAATGAAAATGGCAACAACGATAAGAATAAGTATGGTCGTACGGCTTATCATTTTCTGCCCCCCGGCTGTGTTTCGGAATACGATCATGCCGCATGAGATACCAATGAACCGTGGTGACGAGGCTGGTCAGGCGGCGTGCATTTGATGCTCCGACTTGGCGCGGAGACTGTTGCTGAATTTTGACGCCGCTAATAATCTCGGGCAAGCGGTTTTTTCTATCAATGCGGCAAGCGCGTCGAAACCAAGCCGGTACTCTATCCGAGTGAGGAGTAGGCCAGCCGCCTCTTATGGAGATCCTATGAGCTAACGCGCATCAACACATTTTCCGGTCTTTGTATCCCGATAAAAGTAGGTGCCACATGTTTTATATCTACTTTTTCTGACCGGCTTCTTTTTGGTGAATTTCTTTTTCAATTTCTCGATCATTTTCTTAATTTCCGAAGCGGTCAATTGTACGCTGCTCGTCCTTTGTACAATCGCATTCTTGCTCATCAAAGGATTTGAATGAGCTTGATTATTAAGTATTCCCCCAGGCAGAAGTGCGAAAGCGGCAAACGCTAGAAGAGCTTTTTTCATAACAATCCCCGTCAAAATAACTGGACCCGGTGAGGTCCACAGCCAGCGTCGCCTGAATCACGATCTCCGGCAAATGCCATGACCCTCAACGGCGGTTTGGAGTTAACCCGGGATGTGACGAACTTGCCTATAGTGCCGAAGGCAGTACGCCGAGGCTCGACAAAATCACTGCCGCCAAAGCACCAAAGTAAACGAGCGCGACCGACATTTGAACAGAAGCCGCAAGAGCCGTTAAGAGTCTGAATCCCCAATTCGACATCTCCATTTTGGTGGGGCTCCAGGATCACCACGGATCAAGCGAATTATAACGGACAGCGTACTAACGACGGTCCCAAAGGGATTAACCGAAGTGGAACTGTTATTAGCGGCCCAAAAGGGTTTGGCCGAGGCAAAACCGTTGTTGTCGCCAGCTTCGCACCCAATGCCTTCGGCCTCTACAAGGTCCATGGCAATGTCTGGGAGTGGATCGAGGATTGCTGGCACGCTAACTACGTGTATGCGCCGACAGACGGCTCGGCTTGGTTGAAAGCAAATAATGGTAATTGCACTCGGCGTGTTTTGCGGGGTGGGAGCTGGAACGCAATACCTCTGCTAGTGCGTTCTGCTACTCGCCGCTCGAACTCCACTGACACCCGGCTCCCCAACTTTGGTTTTCGGCTCGCCAAAACGGTTATTCCTTGAATCTTTAAATTTTTACCGCTGGGGGCTGAGGGCGAAGCCATAGCGTAATTGCAGCATTTCCGCCCCGCCAATATCAGCCCCACATCCGCCCGGCGATCTCCTGCTCCTCGGCTCCGACGGCGTCGGCATAGCAGTCGACCTGACTTATAGTTCTTCTGGATGCCACTGATTAATACCATGTAGAATGGTTCCTCATGGACCAATGATATCCGATTTCCAATGGACCCCGGTCACAGCAGGCGAACTTTCGTGCTGGATCAATCATTGGAAGCTGGCAGATGGTGGGGAGAGTGCCATGAGGATGAAAACCGATCGCGATCAAAAAGGCGCTATCGCTACCAACAATGTCGTGAACCTTAGTGATAAACGCAATAAGGGTCGGCGGCGGGTCTTATTCCTGTCCGGAACTGCTTGTCTGATCTTGATTATGTTCTTGTTCGCTGTTGGCTTCCTCCATGATCGCCAGAAACCGGCGCTTCCTTTCGAACTCTCCACAATGTATCGGCAATTCTTCAGTTCGAGCCTTCCGATAAGTAACGTTAAGCGAGGTCCAATTCCGATTTGCTCAGGCGGGAACCGTGCTGGCCGTCGAGTTAGCTGTCTTGTCGATGGAGACACCGGCTGGGAGGCCGGTGTTAAGTGGCGACTTCTCAACGTCGACGCGCCGGAGTTGAGTTCTTCCCAATGTCAAGCGGAGCGACGGATGGCACTCCGGGCGCGACAGCGCCTGCAAGTTCTTATGAGCAATGGCTATCGGATTGATTGGACAGGGAAGACCGGCAGCTATGGTCGAGCGCTGGTGCGTATCGCGCTCTCTGATGGCCGATACGCCGGAGATGTACTTCTCGCGGAAGGACTGGCGCAACCGTGGCCCAATCAGGGCAATATTTGGTGTGACGGGACGAGTCGTCCATAAATAAAGGGCGATTGCCAATATGCCGGATTTCGAGGAGAATTAAATTCTCGCAAATCGCTTTTTGTCTTGGCGGAAAGTCATGAAGCGTTCCTGTCTGCTCTTGTTGCTTTTGCTCTTGATGACTGCAAACGCCCACGCCGCCGAAAAGCGGATCGCACTGCCGATCGGAAATAACGACTACTCAACCGATGTCGGACCACTGCGAAATCCTGGCAACGATGTCAATTTGATCGCAGATGTGCTGCGCACCATTGGATTCGACAATTCCGATATCCGCATAATTCGAAATGCTAATCGCGTCGGCTTTTTGCAGGCGGTCGGCGTGTTTCCAGAGAAACTCAAACCCGGAGACACGTTTCGGGATTGCTCCGATTGCCCGGAGATGATTGTAGTGCCAGCGGGCAGTTTCATGATGGGCTCGCCCAAAAGCGAGAAGGGGCGAAGTGACGATGAAGGGCCACAACGTCGGGTGACGATTTCGAAGCCGTTGGCCGTTGGAAAATTTGAGGTCACACGCCGTCAATTTGACGCTTTCGTCAAAGCGACCGGACACGCGGTCGGCGATAGCTGCTGGACATTCGAAGGGGAGAAATGGAATGAGCGCAAAGGTCGGTCCTATCGCAATCCGGGCTTCTCACAAGGGGGCGACCATCCGGTCGTTTGCGTTCATTGGCATGATGCCAAGGCTTATGTAAAATGGCTCAATGGCAAGGTCGACGGCGCGCCCTATCGGCTCTTATCAGAATCTGAATGGGAATATGTGGCGCGCGCCGGGACGACCACGCTGTATTTCTTCGGGAGTGACGAAAGCGCACTGTGCGCCAATGGCAATGGGGCGGACAAAGGTACAAGCTTAATCTGGAAAAATAATTCCTGTAGCGATGGATATAAGCGCACGGCACCTGTGGGGACATTCTCCAAGAATGATTTCGGGCTTTATGATGTTCTCGGCAATGCTTGGGAATGGGGCGAGGATTGCTGGCACGAGAATTACAGGAATGGGCCGACAGACGGCTCGGCTTGGCTCAAAGCGAATGACGGCGATTGCACGAAGCGCGTTTTGCGGGGCGGCTCCTGGTTCATCACACCTCTAGTCCTCCGGTCCGCTGTTCGCGTCAGGCTCGGCGCAGAATTCCGGAACGTCGACGTAGGTTTTCGTATCGCCAGAACCTTTGATTAATGAAAGCACCGAAAATGACCCGGCCATTAACCCTCTCCGATCTCACATCCAGCGGTAAACTCATCTGGCTATATTGCTACGATTGCGGCCACGAGCAGGAGATTCCACCGGAGATGCTACCTTTGCCAGTATCCGTTCCGGTGCCGGATGTCGGAAAACCTCTCAAATGCTCGAAATGCGGATCGCAAAAAATCAGCTCGAAACCGCAGCTCTACGAGCGCCCCATTCATGAAATTCGCACAGGTCGGTGAGATCGGCTGGCAGGTGGTTCAGTCGGCAGCGCTTGTTATATCCAATTTTCACTATGGACTGCCTGGAGACCAAATCAATAGAGGTATGACTTACGTTTGAGATGCCATCTCGAGAACGAGGTGTTGGGTCTCGGTCTTGTAGAACGCTCTTGGTCGAACGAATCAAGGAGATTTTTCATGAACCGTGAATACATCAATCCCCCCGAGCTAGGGCCGTCGCCGATGAACATTTATAACCACGTCGTTAAAGTCGGTAACACGGTATACATCGCTGGCCAGGTACCCCGAGGAACGGACGGGAAGGTGACGCACCCTGGCGACCCAGTGGCCCAAATACGAAAGGTTTGGAGCAACCTGAAGATTGCCGTCGAGGCGGCGGGCGGAAGCTTGGAGGACATTGTCAAGACGACCACCTACGTGGTCGGGGCCGATACAGGTGCCAAGATACGAGCCGCTCGCGTGGAAATGCTTCCAGAGCAAGGACGCCCTACTAGCACCACTGTGGTAGTTGCGGGCCTGGCGGATCCAGACTTTCTTGTAGAAGTGGAGGCAATTGCTGTTATCGGT
>CAYWBS010000349.1:0-4305 GCA_964456215.1 uncultured Hyphomicrobiaceae bacterium | reverse complement strand
CCAAGAAGTTGGTCTAATCTAGTTCATAAGGAAGCCGACCTAATGGCACTTTTTGCCACCGAACCGGCTTATCAACAACGTGACGCCGGGCGTGACGTGCGCGTGATGGTCGTCGATGATTCGGCGGTTGTTCGCGGCTTGGTTTCACGCTGGGTCAACGAGCAACCGGGATTGGAGGCGGTCGCGCGTTGTTCGAATGGCAAATCGGCCGTTGACGCCGCCGCGAATTGTCGACCGGACGTGGTCATTCTTGATATCGATATGCCGGTCATGGACGGCTTGACGGCCCTTCCGCGAATTTTGAAAACCTCCCCAGGCACAAAAGTGATCATGGCTTCGACGCTGACGCGCCGCAATGCCGAGATCAGCCTGAAGGCATTGTCTCTCGGGGCAACGGATTATATTGCCAAGCCGGAGAGCAATAGCGGTGTTACGACCTCGGCTGAGTTTCGCGACAACCTGCTTGAAAAGATTTTGGCCGTTGGCAGGCGTTCGGTCAGAGGCAGCGCACTTCGTGAGCCTCGTTCCGGTCACGGCGTGCCCACAAGAGATGTCGCAAAAACCGGCAAGGCATTTGCGGAGCAAGTGGTGGGCGCCGACACGGCGCGAATCGGACAAGGCATTCGACTGCGGCCATTCTCTGCGGTGCGTCCGCGTATTCTGGCCATAGGTAGTTCGACCGGCGGGCCGCAGGCGCTGTTGTCGCTTCTCCCGCAAATCTCCCCGGCATTGGATACTATTCCTGTCCTAATTACCCAACACATGCCGCCGACATTCACAACCATCCTTGCGGAGCATATAGGGCGCGCGACATCGAGGCCATCCAAGGAAGGATTGAATGGCGACATCGTCAAACCCGGCTCGATCTACGTCGCACCGGGCAAGTTTCATATGCTGCTGCGGCAGAAGGACGGAGATGTTGTCATTCACCTCGACGATGGTCCGCAGGTGAACTTCTGTAGGCCGGCTGTCGATCCCATGTTTGCGAGTATTTCGACGATATTCGGCAATGCCGCACTGGCTGTGGTGCTGACGGGAATGGGCCATGACGGCGCCAATGGCGGCAAGCTCATCGCCAATGCCGGCGGAAGCGTGATCGCACAAGACGAGACTACAAGCGTGGTCTGGGGGATGCCGGGCACTGCAGCGGCGGCTGGCGTTTGCAGCGCCGTTTTGCCCTTGAGCGACATCGGACCCAAAATCAACGCATTGCTGCTCGGGAGGGCTGGCCGGTGACGCCGCAAGAGTTTGATTTCGTAAGGGAAATGTTGAAAGAACGGTCGGGCCTGGTTCTGTCCGAGGACAAGAGATATTTGGTCGAATCCCGCCTCGAGCCGGTTGCCAAGCAAACCGGGCTCAATTCGTTATCCGAACTGATCCAGGCTTTGATGAAGCCCAACAATGAACTGCTTCGCAGCCAGGCGACCGATGCGATGACAATCAACGAAACTTTTTTCTTTCGTGACAAGACACCGTTCGACAACCTCAAAGAGGTCATGCTTCCCTATCTTATTTCAGCGCGAGGCTCCCTGAAGAAGATGAGAATCTGGAGTGCCGCAGCATCAACGGGCCAAGAACCTTATTCAATTTCGGTCATCATTCGGGAAAGGGCAGACAAGCTTGTCGGCTGGCGCTACGACATCATCGCGACGGACATCTCGCTCGACGTCCTTGAGAAAGCCAAAGCGGGACTTTACAGCCAATTCGAGGTTCAGCGCGGCCTTCCCATCCAAGTGCTGGTCAGAAATTTCAAACAGGTTGGGAGCATGTGGCAAATTGACGACGCTCTGCGCGCAATGGTTCAATTTAAACTATTCAACTTGCTGGATGACTTCACTCCACTTGGAAAATTCGACATCGTGTTTTGCCGCAACGTGTTGATCTATTTCGATCAGCCAACAAAGAAGGATATTCTGGCCCGTATTCATAAGCAGTTGGCTCCCGATGGTTTTCTGCTGCTTGGCGCCGCCGAGACGACGGTCGGCCTCACCGACGATTTCACACCAGTGAGTGGACGCCGTGGACTTTATCAAATAAACAGCGGTGCCAAGCTAAAGACAAATGGCGGGCTGGCTACCAGCATTAAGGCAACAAAAGCCGGCAGTTCATCAGGGACCGTAGTGGCACGTTCGGCGAGCGTGAGTTGACCCACGCCGCCGGCTCAATTTGTTTTTATCCCTAGGCGGGTTCGCAGGCGCACCTGACTTTCCGATGGTGCCGGCGTCCGGATAAGCGCTGCGTATAGGTTGATGGCTCGAAATGGAGGTTCCGGTGCGAGGCCGCCGGTGACGCTCTAGGCTGCAACGCCAAATTCAATCTAACATCGTGGCGCATAAGCGGCCAAAGAATTGAATTTCCAAATTGCACCGACAAAAACGCCCCGGAGCATGGTCTACCGGGGCGTTAATTGTTCGTATGTTGACGGGGCCAGCCGCGAGGCCATCCGCATAGCTCAGGCGGCTTCCGACTCCCCTTCGGGATCGCGCAGCACATAGCCTCGGCCCCATACAGTCTCAATGTAGTGAAAGCCTCCTGTGGCCGCGGCCAGCTTCTTGCGAAGCTTGCAAATAAAGACATCGATGATTTTTAGTTCCGGCTCGTCCATGCCGCCATAGAGGTGATTGAGAAACATCTCTTTGGTGAGTGTCGTTCCCTTTCTGAGCGAAAGAAGCTCAAGCATTTGATATTCCTTGCCCGTAAGATGGACGCGCTGATTGTTGACCTCGACGGTCTTGGTGTCGAGGTTGACTTTGAGATCACCTGTCTGAATTACAGATTGAGCATGGCCTTTTGAGCGGCGGACGATTGCGTGGATCCGCGCAACCAGCTCATCTTTGTGAAAAGGTTTCGTCAGATAGTCGTCAGCCCCAACACCCAGACCTCGCACCTTATCCTCGATGCCGGCCAGGCCGGAAAGTATGAGAATAGGCGTCTGAACCTTGCTCACCCGCAGAGTCTTCAGGACTTCATATCCGCTCATGTCGGGAAGGTTGAGATCTAGGAGAATAATGTCGTAATCGTATAGCTTCCCAAGATCGACGCCTTCTTCACCAAGATCCGTCGTATATACATTAAATCCCTCGGACTGGAGCATTAGCTCAATGCTCTGTGCCGTAGCACGGTCGTCCTCTATTAGCAAAACCCTCATCCTAAGCCTCTTCTTCTCTTGCCCGACCCCAGGCTTTGCCCCGAATGCCTAAAGAGCCCATCATCTTTTTTTGGTTAATCGCCACTCAACACGTTAGACCGTAGAAGTTAACAAAACCTAATCCTGCCCCAATCCTTAATGGGAATTGGGCGTGTTACAGGCGAGATATGACGAGCCGACAGGCAGGTCCGTTGAGGATTTCACCGGGCGAGGAACGCATTCGGTAATCGAAGAAGAGACTTACCCCACAAATCACCGCAGCTTGGAAACTGGTCCGCTTGCACCATCTCCGCGCCGTCTCATATATACGCCTCGCGACATTTTAAGGCGTTCTAGAACATCAGCCTCTTTTGCCCCCTCTCTGGCCAACTGCCGTCTGAACCGAGACTCTCCAGAGCACAAAGACTTTTCAATGTCTCGTGGAGAAGAACCGCCGCATCTCCCAGTTCAAAACGAATCACTACAAAATATTTCTAACAGAATTCGCAACGTGCCCCTATGGCAGCTTTGCCACGGTTGCCCATATTTTTCATATAATTGGGCAGGTTAACCCGTTGCAAACTGGTTAACCAATGCTTAATGGCTGTCCAACACTATTGCATTCAATGGATCGTGAATCGGAGAGGCCCGGGCTGGACACTGGCCACGCCCACAACTGAGCGTTTCGCCCCAATGCAAATATTGTTGCAGGACCTGAAAGCACTTCCGGAGACTGAATGGTATGGACGCGTGAAGAGCATCCAGGGACTGCTGATGGAAATCACGGGTCCTGTCAACCGGATGAGCGTCGGCTCGCGAATCCGGATTTCGGAAGGACTATCGCGGGACCTCGTCTGCGAGATTGTCGGTTTTCGCAACGGAATGGCGCTTGCCATGCCTTATGGCCAGCTTGACGGCGTAGGAATGGGGGCGAAAGCGGTCATAGAAGCTCGAGAGCCCGCCGTAAGGCCATCAAGAAGCTGGCTCGGACGGGTCGTCAACGCCCATGGTGAAGCTATCGACGGCAAGGGAGCGCTGACTTCCGGACCCGTCAGCTATCCATATCGCAACTCCCCGCCGCCTGCACATTGCAGGGCGCGCGTCGGAGCGCCCATCGATTTGGGCATAAAGGCGCTGAACACATTTGTTACGTGCTGCGAGGGCCAGCGCATGGGCAT
>CAYWBS010000348.1:0-4312 GCA_964456215.1 uncultured Hyphomicrobiaceae bacterium | reverse complement strand
ATTTGGGCATTGTGCATTCGTCGACGATCCCAATCCGAATGTCATCGCGGAATATGTCAACGCGCTGTCCGCGGATTCAATCGATACACTGAAACGCCGGGCGCTCTCCGCGGCACGTATCCTTTGTTGGGAACATGAGCAAGATGCAATGGTGGCCGCTTATCTCGGTCATGACGGGAGCAGGTGACGAACCACATGATAACCGCAGCGAAACGCCTTTTCACCGTATTCGACCGGCTCGCGACCCCACTGCAAAGTGTGCAAGCCCGTGGACCCTCCGCGGGTCGGCATCCAAAAGCTTACGAAACGGTCGATGAATATTGGTCCCACTATCACGTCGAGGCTCCAGACAGCGGATTCGCCGGCATCGAAGACTCTCTTGCGCACTACGAATGGCGCAATGCCTGTTACCCCGGCTATATCGAATTGATGCCCGTCGATCAGGCCGACGGCAAGATTGTCGCAGATTATGGCTGCGGCGTGGGCAATGACGTTATCGGGTTCGGCGCCTTCAGCAAACCGGCCGCCATCCACGCCATCGACATTTCAGCACGCGCACTGCAGATGGCAAAAAAACGCGCGGATTTACACCAACTCGGAAACGTCGAATTCCACGAGATCGCGGACTCAAATGTTGAAATTCCGTTACCGGACCAAAGCGTTGACATCCTGCACAGCAGCGGCGTTATCCACCATGCCAGCGATCCCGAAAAGGTGCTGTGCGAATTCAGGCGCGTCCTCAAGCCGGAGGGCTATGCACAGGTAATGGTTTACCATCGCGACTCGCTGTGGATGCACCTTTATGTGGCTTACACATTGATGCTGCATGATGACTTGTATTGCGGGCTCAATCTGGACACTGCGTTCGAACTTTCAATGGACGGGGACGAGTGTCCGGTCGCTCGTAGCTATTCGGCTGAAACATTCATCGAACTTTGTGCCCGTGCGGGGTTGAATGCGGCGTTTACCGGTGCGTCGATGTCGGTAAACGAATTGACTCTCTTACCAGAGAGATTCAGTGCAATTCGGGATCAGCGATTAAACACTCGGAGCCGTCGATTCTTGTCCGAACTTACCTTCAATGAGCGCGGCTGGCCGTTGCATTACGGTGTGGTCGCCGGGGTGAATGCGTGCTTCCGATTGGTTCCGGCAGACTTTTGACCCGCACGGCGATGACGATTGGCGATACAAAAGGCCTGCCGAAACTGGATCTCGATGCGGTCTACTTCCTGATGTTTCCAGGATGGGAGAAGGAGCTGCGCTCAAATCGCTGGCACTATGCTTCGCGGTGGGCCCGCCACATCTCCGTCACGCTCGTCCAAGGGGTGCCGTCGCTTGGCATTTCGGAATCGCGGTCGGTTGCGGAGCCAAGGATCGAGCGATGCCGCATTCTTTATGTCCGATCACCGGATCCTGACGAAAGGGCGGTGCAAGACGGCCTGATACAGGCCGAACAGATTCGGCGGGATATCGCACAACAAAACTATAAAAGAGTGGCCTTTTGGCTCTACAATCCCGCCTATTTCATGAGCTGGGGAATGCTTCCGGCAACCGTGCGCGTGGTCCATGCCACGGAAAATTACTTTATGTACTCCAACAATACCCCGGAGTTTTTACCCCGGTTAAAGTACTGTCTTCGGCACGCGGACGTCGCAATTTGTTGCAGCGAGGGGGTCGCCCGATCTTACAGCCCGCACGCAGGCGGAGAAGTTGTCACGATCACGAATGGCTGCGACCACGAGTTCTATTCCAAGGCAGAGCCGGATAAATCCATTCTAGCCCTGCATGGCGAGTTCCAACGAATTGCAATATTCGCGGGCAATATCGACGAACGGCTGGACTACGATGCCCTTTTATGCGCGGCAGAGCGAAACAAGGACGTCTTGATCGCATTATTCGGACCGACCAATTTTCTTGAGAAAATCCATAGCCGGGGCTTCAAGCGTCTTGTCGCCTGTCGAAATGTGCGCCATTTCGGCATCGTTCCGGTCGAGCGGCTGCCTTCTGTCTATGCCGCCTGTGATCTGGGCATCCTGCCATATGTTTATGAGCCCTTGCTCTACGAAAACACGTTTCCCCTGAAGACATTCGAGTTCGTGGCCGCAGGTTTACCGGTTGTCGCGCGCAACCTGAAGATGATCGAGCCCTTCGCAGGCGATGGCCTGATCTACGAGTGCGACACTGAACGCTTCGCCGACGCGATCGGCTCGACTGCGCGTGCCAGCCTGACCGACGCAGCGCGGGCAAGGCTGGAGTCGCTTGGCAGGGCCCAGGATTATGACGTCAAGTTCACGAAGGCACGCGAAGTCGTTTCGCGACACGCGGAACGCAATGCCCCCAATGCGCCAATGATGCAAATGTTCGCGGTCCATACGGGCGGCTTCCAGTCCGCGATTTTTTTGCCAGCGCTAGGCACTAACCTCTCAGCGAACTTTCCGCTCAGGCATCTCCTTGCACGGGTCGCGTCAATGTTGCCGATACCGGCCAAACAGGCACTCAAGAGAATGGTTCCAAACAGTGTCATCCGTTTCATTGTCCAATAATGCTGCCGAAAAATAGACGAATCACTCGGAGAGACCATTGATCGCAAAACCACTTGGCGTGGCATTTGTCGGATGCGGCCGGATTGCCAAAAAGCACACAGAAGTACTTACAAATGGCCAGGTGCCCGAGATGCGGCTGGTCGCCACCTGCGATATCGATGTCAATCGGGCCCGTAAGATTGGCGAGGCCGAAGGCGTGCCATATTACTCGGACCTGCATGCCATGATGAAGGATCGAGCCGACGAGGTCGACGTGGTCACCGTTATGACCGAAAGCGGTAATCACGCCCGGCACTGCATCGAGTTGGCGCCTTACGGCCGCCATATCATCGTCGAGAAGCCGATGGCGCTGATGCTTGAAGATGCGGACTCAATGATACGAATCTGCGATGAGTTCAACATCAAGCTCTTCGTCGTCAAGCAAAACCGCTACAACCTGCCGGTGATCAAGCTGCGTGAGGCGATGGATGCGGGACGGTTCGGCAAACTCGTTCTTGGTACGGTGCGGGTTCGGTGGATGCGTGATCAGGCATATTATGATCAGGCGCTTTGGCGCGGCACCTGGGCGATGGATGGCGGCGTGTTCGCAAATCAGGCGAGCCATCATATCGATCTCCTCGAATGGTTCATGGGGGAGCCCGAGAGCGTTTTCGCTTATGGCGCAAGGGCCCTGGTCGACATTGAGGCAGAAGACACCGGCGTCGTTGCGATTCGTTTCAGGAACGGCGCTCTGGGAGTGATCGAGGCGACCAATGCGACCCGTCCGAAAGACCTCGAAGGATCGCTCTCGATCCTTGGCGAGAGAGGCACCGTTGAAATTGGCGGATTCGCAGTGAACGAGTTGAAGACCTGGTGCTTCAAGGACCCGCTGCCCGATGACGACGAAGTTGTCGCGCAATATCGTGAAAATCCGCCAAACGTCTATGGCTACGGTCATGCCCGCTATTACCAGCATGTAGCGGACACAATTCTGCGCGCCAAGCCGTCCCTGGTCGATGGATTGGAGGGGCGAAAATCACTCGAACTCATCTCAGCGATCTACGAGTCGATCGAGACTTCGCAGGAGGTGCGCTTGCGCTATCGGCCAACGAAATTGCGGCTTGGGAAAGTGGCCAGCTAACCGCCGCAGTCATGCCGACAGGCTGGAAAGCAAGACGAACTAGAATGGAAACGAACCTTGTTGCGAGCGCTTCCGTCGCATGCCGCGAACGGTCTGACCGTCGGGGGTGTTGGCCGTCATGATCGCTGGATCGAGTTCCCTGGCAAACGCAACTTTCGAAACTGAGGCGTTGAGCCGCGATTTACCGGATGAGCAACTTGAGGTCCTCCTGCTTTGCGATCGACCCGCAATCGTTGCTGGGACCGTCCACGAGCACATTGACGCCCTGACGCGCTGTTCCACGCACCGCGTGCGGGCTGTCGAGATGTTTCATGACCTGCCAAAGGGACTGGACCTCAATTGTTTCGACGTGGTCCTCATCCATTACACGCTGGTTGCCAGTGACGATCGATATCTCTCGCCGGAGGCCCGTGAAACGATCTCGGCCTTCCCGAGATTAAAAGCCATATTCGTCCAAGACGAGTATCGTTTCGTCGATCGCACTGTCGCAGCGATAAGAAGTCTGGGCATAAAGGTTGTGTTCACCTGCGTTCCGGAACGGGAAATCGAGAAAGTCTACAGCGCGCGGAATCTTCCCGGTGTCACTAAGGTGAATGTCCTGACGGGCTACGTGAACAAACAGCACATCGAGCGGCATGTCGCACCACTG
>CAYWBS010000347.1:0-4314 GCA_964456215.1 uncultured Hyphomicrobiaceae bacterium | reverse complement strand
TGGGCGCGCAACTTTCAATGCGAACGACACCGCCGGCTTGACAATTTTCGCTGAAAGTCTCCCGGCGAGCTCCGACGAATTGGGGACAGGACGACCCTTAAAGGCAATCGGTTTCGCCCGGCTAATCGAAACGTCTGCAGTCAGCACCTCGCCATATCCAAGAACGTGCTTGTCGCGTTCAAATGAAACGATCGTGCCGGCGCGAACGCCATGCAGAGCGCCGGCATTGATGCGGACCTCCGCCTTTTCGGGATCCGCTTCGGCAAGCCAGCTTCGGGCTCCGACTGCCGCTCCGTCGAACATCGGCTGATCAAGATCACCCTCAAATACCGGGGCGGGCACATTGCCTGAAAGGCCGGCCTGCGCCCTTAGAACCGCTCGCGCGAATTGCCGGTAACTGCCGAAATTCTCGCCTCTAAGCGTCGTTACAAGCGTGTACGTGAAGAGAGCGTAATGCCGCCCGCCAACGCCGATCTCTTTTTCATAAGCCGGATATTCTTCCGGTGCCGCAAGAAATGCTACCTGCTTGTTGCCGACTTGTTGATTGATCCACGGGTTTGAATAGTGCGTTTCCGGGCGCTTGGCCGCGCCTGGCGATGCCGTGGGAAGTCCAAGAACCTCGGGATCCACGAAATGAACGGTAACACCGATTTTTTTATCGCGCGTCAGTCCGCCGGAATGGCAGGAGTCGAGAATGAGCCAGAGGAAAGCCCTCTTTCCCTTTATGGCGTCGAATTTCCTCTTAAGCGTCTTATCGACGATTCCGCCTTTTATCTCGCCCTTTATAGGATCGAATTTCCGGGCGTCGATCGCCAGGAGAACCTGGTTGTTGCCGGTGCGTTCGATGACCTCCCCGATCTTTGGCGTTGACTGGCGCATGTATGTCCCATGGCCGCTGTAGTAGACAACCACGATGTCACCATCCCCGGCCTTTGCCGCCAGAGCGTCCAGCTGTTCAAGAATGTTCTTTTTCGTCGGCCGGAGGACACGAATCGGCGCTTCATTTCCGGGGGCCAGATTGTCGGCAAGGACGATTATATCCTTCCGGTCGAAGCCTCGCTCCCGCAAAGCATCCCAGACCAAACGAACATCGTTTCCGGGTGCCTTCAATTTCGTGATCGTCGCAAGCTCATAGTTGGACACGCCGATCAGCAAGGCGAGATTTTTTGCCGCGACCGATTGGGAAAAAGCAGCAAGCCCCAACCACGTCATTAGGACGTGCGCGATAAAAGATCTATAAAGAGGCATATCTATCGCTCCTACGGTCGGTGCTCGACCCAGTGAGGATAAAGAGAGCGTTGGTAAACACCAACTCTTCCCTTAGCTTATGGATCAAACTGTAACGATAAAAAAGTGCACCGGATTGGCAATGTCGCCAGTCGAACCGCTGGCGTCGCCGGCACTGAAATGTCGTTATGGAACGATGTACGGTTGTCTTCACGAGGTCATGTAATACAATACGAAGCACCAGAATAAGAGAAATATCAATTTCCGCATTTTTCGACAATATATGGAGAGGATGGATTGCCTTCTCTTCGACCTCGCGGAGAAGATATCACCCAAAGAGGATCCGATTGAGCATGTGTAAGTTTATTGGCGGCTCCGCTGCTTTGTTGGTCTTAATTGCCGGCTTTGGCCTATCCTCTCCCGCCGTGGCGCAGACCACGGCCGGTGCCGAGAAGTTCATCATTGAAGCTCTGCCGGATCGATTTTCTCGCCGGGTAGAGAGCCAGCGCAAAATGTTGCGTCAGTTTGGTTTGGCCGACCCCGACAAAACGCAAAGGGGTGTTATCAACGCCTTGAAAATCTGGACCGCCGACTATCCCATCGTAAAGGTCTGTTTTTACCCGAGTCCGCAGCGGATCCGTGTTCGCATTGCAAGGATCGCCATGGAATGGAAAAGTGTCGCAGCCGGTCTTCCCTTGGATTTTGGCAACCTCTCCAATCCCCGCCTCTGCAAAAGAACTGAAGTCAATCATATTCGTGTCGGCTACGCCTATTCCGGGTATTGGTCGCTGGTTGGCACGGACAGTATCCGCCTGGCCGGTCAGGAAGAGCAGTCAATAAATCTGCAATATTTTGACCAAGCACCGCCGGATGAACGCGAATTTCGTAGTACTGTGCTGCACGAATTCGGGCATGCGATCGGCCTCGAACACGAGCACCAGAATCCTTTGTCCATGTGCCGCGACGAATTCGACTGGCCGAAGATTTACAAGTGGCTTGGCGGTCCGCCGAACAACTGGTCCAAAGAGACAGTTGATTTCAACATGGGCATACTGAACGAAAAAGGACTGCAGGCAACTGAGTTCGATAAGAAGTCGATCATGCTCTATACGTTTCCTGCTTCTTATTTTAGGAACGGGGCAAAGGCGTCCTGCTACAATGAACTCAACATAACTCTGTCTTTGGGCGACAGGGACATTGTGAATGCGCTCTATCCCGTGAACCAGGCCGCCAGGATCGCTTTGGTAGATAGGATCCGCGAACATCATCTGGCGCTTGTCGAAGCGTCCAGATCCGCCAAGGGTGCAAAGTCGGGCGTAATTCAGCTGATCAATGAATATATGCCGAAACGATAAAATTCCTTTTCACCGAACTGGAAATATTGTCGGCGTGTGATGTTCACTGCAATTGCCTTGCGATGGTGAAATTCTCGCCGCGTGATCCGAAGCGGGCTGACTGGCGAAATGTGGAATAGGGGGCGGCCGCTTCCGGAACCGGGACCGCAATCGCCGCGCCGTTGTCTGGCGCGTACTTCCCGCGACGGCGCCATACCCGGACACTCCTTAAGAAGGTCTGGCCGCATCACTTTGTCTCGTGCGGCGCGCGTTGATAGATGTCATCCTTGCGAACGATGTCGTCTTCGCCCAGATAGGTGCCGATCTGGACCTCAACAATTTCCAGCGGCACCTTTCCCGGATTTTCGAGCCGGTGCCATTGCGTCGCGGAAATATACGCGGACTCGTTTTCATGGACGAGCTTTTCCTCCCCGTCGCGGGTCACCTTCGCGGTGCCCGAGACCACGACCCAATATTCCGTGCGGTGATGATGCATTTGCAGCGACAGCCGCCCGCCCGGCTTGACATGGAGCAGCTTGACCTGAAATCTCGGACCCAGGCTCAGCGTCTCGAAATGTCCCCACGGGCGCAAGTTGCGCAAATGCTGCTCGTGCTCGCGCCGGTTTGACAGCTTGAGCTGCGACACCAGCTTGCCGACGTCCTGCGCCCGATTTTGTTTTGCCACCAAGGTCGCATCCGGCGTTTGCACAATGATCATGTCATCGACGCCAATCGTGGCGACGAGCCCTCCTTGCGTGTGGATATAGCTGTTGCGCGTATCCGTGAGCACGGCATCGCCGCGCACCACATTTCCAAGCCTATCGTGCCGGCTGAGATTCCATATCGACGACCATGACCCGATGTCGCTCCAACCTACATCCAAAAGCAACATGGCCAACTTCTCCGTCTTCTCCATGATCGCATAGTCGACGGAGATATTGGCACACTCGCCATAGGCCAACGCCTCCAACCGCCGGAAGCCAAGATCCAACTCCGAGGCGCCGTACGCGGCGCGCGCATGTTCGAGCAAGTCGGGTGCGAGCCGCCCCACCTCATCCAGGAAAAGGCTAACAGGCAGGATGAAAATGCCGCTGTTCCAGAAATAACCGCCTTCGCGCAGATAGCGTTCCGCGGTTGCGAGATCTGGCTTCTCGACAAAAGCATCGATCTTGTACCCACCATCCCCAGTGCCGTTCAGCGGGTCGCCTTGGCGTATGTAGCCATAGCCTGTGTTTGGCGCGTCGGGCTTGATGGCGAACAGCACAAACCGTCCTTGCGCGGAAATTTTGGCGGCGCGGCGGACAGCCTGCACAAACCCATTTGCATCCTGAACCACATGATCCGACGGCATGACGGCGAGAACAGCGTCCGGAGCCTGCCCGGCGACGGACAAGGCGGCGGAGACGATTGCCGGCGCGGTGTTGCGAGACAGAGGCTCAAGTAAAATTTCCCGGGGTTCAACGCCCGTTCGCTCGACTTCGTCGCGGAGCAGGAAACGGTGATCGTTGTGCGATAGCAGGGTCGGTGCCCCGAAGCCCATTCCCGGGCCAAGACGGCGCAGCGTCGAGGCCAGCATGCTTTCATTCGTTCCATCGATAGAGGGAATGAACTGCTTGGGATACATGGCACGTGACAGTGGCCAAAGACGCGTTCCCGAGCCGCCACAGAGAATTACCGGAAAAATGTTACTTTGCATGGCTCGTTTTCGCTCCCCATAATTCGTACAACTGTTCTGGCACGGCATTCACATCCT
>CAYWBS010000346.1:0-4338 GCA_964456215.1 uncultured Hyphomicrobiaceae bacterium | reverse complement strand
TTTCTGGAAAGCTCCAACGTCAACGCCGTCGCCGAACTTTCGGACCTGATTTCCGCCCAGCGCGCCTACGAGATGAACGCCAAGGTGATCAGTGCTTCGGACGAGATGATGTCCGCCACTTCGAACCTTCTGAGGTAATCGGCTAGATGACCCATCCGGTACGCAGCACACGACTTGCCGGGCGGCGGCGGAAAGTCTGCTTACGCCTTGCCGTAAGCCTCTGGCCACTCCTTCTGCTTCTCGCGGGCCTTCCGGCGGCGGCCGGGGAGCAAGAGCCTGTGCTCAGGGAAAATATTACGGTCCATTCGGATATCGTGACCCTGGGAGATCTATTCGAGAACGCCGGCGCCATTGCCGCCATTCCCGTTTTCCGCTCCCCCGACCCCGGCGAGGACGGCATCGTTACCAGCCACAGGATCGCGGCGGCGGCGCATCAACATGGTTTGATTTGGACAAATCCGGGCGATATTGACAAGGTCGTGATTTCGCGGCCCAGCCGCATGGTCAAAGCAGACGATTTTGCAAAGCTCGTTCGCGCCCGCATCGCGGCGGACCTGGGTATCGAGGACGACAGCGCCCTGGACGTCGAGCTCAGCAGGAACTTCGCCCCCGTCCATCTCGATCCGAGAAATACATCCCCGCTTGCCGTCGAAAGCCTGGACTATAGCAACACGACCGGCTCCTTCCGCGCCCGTATCGGCTTTACGGCCGCATCGGACAATCAACCCACCATCGTGATCCACGGCCGCGCCACCGAAATGCTCGAACTGCCGGTTCCGGCGCGGCCGATAGACCGCGAACAGGAGATCGCGGCGGAGGACATCAAGCTCATTCGCATCGCCAAATCGCGTGTCGGCCGCGGTACCGTATTGACGCGCGATGACATCGTCGGAATGGCGGCAAAGCGCAGGCTTGCCGCGAACCGGCCCGTACCGCGCGCCGATCTCGATGCCCCCAAGATTATCAAACGGAATACCGTGGTCGAAATCCAGTTTGAGCAGGGCGGATTATTCCTCAAAGCAGATGGTCGGGCGCTTTCGGACGCCGCCAAAGGCGAGGCCGTCAAAGTATTGAACACGCAGACCAAGCGAACGGTGGAGGGCACGGCGATCACGGCGGGCGTCGTTTCGGTCACTGCCAGAACGGCTTCCGTGACGCCTATCAAACGCACCTACTTGACGTCACGCATCACCCGCGTCCACGCCAAGAAACCGCCGCGTTTTAGCGCCTGGGAAACAAGTGTCGTAAAAGCGAACTAGGGACTTGAGCAAGCAATGAAGTATCCGACGATTGTCGCCGTCATCGCCTATAGCGCCTCGCTTACCGGTTGCGCCTATTTCGACCGCCTTGCCTCGGTCGGCAAGGCGCCGACACTCTCAGCAATTCAAAACCCCGTGGCGCAGCCCGGATATAGGCCGGTAAGCCTGCCAATGCCCGACCCGCAACCGGCCTCTTACAATTCGAACTCGCTTTGGCGGAATGGGTCGCGCGCATTCTTCAAGGATCAGCGCGCCTCGCGGGTCGGCGACATTCTGACCGTCATTGTCGAAATTACCGACAAGGCCGAGATCGACAACCAGACGGCGAGAACACGTGAAAATTCAGAAGATCTCGGGCTAGATTCCATCGCCGGCTACGAAGCCGTCCTGAAAAAGCTGCTGCCAAAATCGACGCGGGACACGGTGAATTTCGCCGATCTCATCAAATTGGACTCCGCCGCCAAAAGCAAGGGGGCCGGTTCGGTCAACCGCGAAGAAAAACTGACCACCAAAATGGCGGCGCTCGTAACCCAGAGACTGCCGAACGGCAATCTCGTCATTGAGGGGCGTCAGGAAATCCGGGTCAACTTTGAAATTCGGGAAGTCGTTGTCGCGGGCATCGTGCGTCCGGAAGATATCAGCGCCGAAAACACGATTCCGATCTCGAAGATTGCCGAAGCACGGGTCGCCTATGGCGGACGCGGACAACTTACCGATGTTCAACAGCCACGTTACGGCCAGCAGGTCCTGGATGTCGTCCTGCCCTTCTAGCAGTCTGCCGACAATGGAAGGATTAACCAGGGGCGGCGAGAAGTCGCCTTGCCACCCAAATAAGGGTGCATGTCCGCGTCAAGACTGTTAGGTTGATTACAACAAGCTCCCCATTATGAGATTAGTTGAAGTAAATTACTGGCGCGTGTGGCGGAGTTGCAAAAATGGTTCGTTCCATAGTCTTTTTTGCATTGTCCATAATGATATTCGGGGCGGCTGTCGGTACCGGCTGGATGTATCACGAAAGCATGGACGCGCGAAGCGCCCTCGAGAGCGCCAATAACGCCCGCATCGAAGCCGAGCGCAGCGCGAAAGAATCCTCACGACAGCTCAGAGAGGAACGCAATGCAATGCAGGCGGTAAAGCGCGCGTTGAAGGCGGCCCAGGAAAAATTGGCGGAAGGCGGCGACGGGGCACAACTGGCAAAAGAGCGCAGCGCAAAGGAGGCCGCCGCGAAAACTGTAAATACCTTGCGCGCCAGGCTGACCAAAAACCGGTTGCACAAGCTGGAAATAATGAAGGCGCTCGAACGCGCCGGAACGCAGCTTGCCGAGCTGCGCGAAGCCAGCCGGGCGGCGGCAACGACCGTTGATGATTTGAAGTCGAAACTCGCGCTGGCGTCCCGCGCAAAAAATACCGCCGAAAGTGCTTTGACGGGCGTACGTTCGGAGCTGGATGAGGAGCGAAGGGCGAGAGAAGCGGCGGAGCGCGCCCTTAAGGATCTGAATATCAAACTGGCAAAAGCCGAGAGCGCTAAGGCGGCCGCCGAAACCAAAGCGAAGGATCTGATGGCGAAGCTGGCAAATGCAGAAAGCGCCCGGACAGCCGCAGAGCATAGCCGCAAAGAAATCGAGATGAAACTCGCCGCCGAGCGCCAGGCAAAAACAGCCGCCGCCCGGACACAGAAGGACTTGGACGCCAAGCTTGCGGAGGCAAATACCGCCAGGCAGGCGGCCGCGCGCAAGTTGGAAGAAATCAAAGAGCAGTTGGAAAAGACCGAGGAAGCCAAGGAAGCCGCGGAACGCTCGCTCAAAAGCGCTACCGCGAGATTGGAAACGTCATCAAAACCGAGTGCGTCCGAAGACGTCTCATTGCCAAAGGAAGCAGAACCGAAATCCGATACCGCCAGCACCAGCGCGACCCTGGAAAAGGATAAAAAGTCCGGCTCGCCGGCGGCGGCCTCCTCCCCTGATCTCAATCAGCTCGCGCGGGCCGTTCAGAGCGAACTCAAGAAAGTTGGCTGCTACCCCGGCCAAATTGACGGACTATGGGGTCCCACCGCGCAATTGGCACTCAAACAGTTCAACATTTACGCCAAGGTCAAGCTTAACACCGGCTTGCCGTCAATCGCCGCCCTTGACGCGCTAAAGGCCGTAAATCAGCGAATTTGTCCAAAATTCGTCAAGCCGCAGACACGTGCCGTAACCAAAAAAGACGAAAAACAATCCGAGGACTATGATTCAGCGTTTAATCGATGTGTCGCGGCTTGCCAGTCCTGGGGGCAAAGTCTTCACGAATGTATAACTTCTTGCTAGGTTTGTTTGAGATTTATCTGTATAGCCGCGATTGTTTTTATGCCTAGAATAACTATTTAAGATCTTCGGCGACACCAGCGGGGCAAAACGGCTTAATCGGCGGGGGGAGAAATTCCGCTGTCATAATGTCTTTGACATGTTGAGCCATTGATCGCAAAGGCCCCCGCATGAGCGAAAAAGCAAAAGTCTCCTTAGTCATAGCATTGATCAATGTCGTCTTCGTCTTCGCCGTCAATGCCAGTGGAGAAATTGCGCATTTTACCTCCGGTTTAATTTCGGACTATATCATTTTTCTTTTCCTTTCTGTTTCCTTTGCTGCCGTGTGCTATTTTGGTTGGGCGGCGTACGGCATATTTGCCGGAGAGCTCGATCCGGCGGGACAATGCATTGTCGGGTTCATACTGCCCTTCATTACGGCATTTGTTGCAACGGCGAACTGGACCGCCTATTCGAGAATTGCCGGCGCCAAGCCGGATGTGACGACCGGCGGACTGAGCCAGTTCGATGTCGCCTCTTTATTCCTGCTATTTGTCGTATTCATTATTGGCGGGGCCGTTTGGGGTGCCCTCATGAGGTCGGATGAGGATGCCAGCAAACGGCAGGGCAACATTGCCGCCGGCTACACGATTTTAAGCTATTGGTTCGGCTTCATCATATCCAGCTGGCTTTGGCTCTTTTGGGACGCGATTATATAGCGGTACGACTTGGATTTCCGGGTGCCCTAGAGCGTGATCAATCTTGATAGAATCGATTGGGGATTCCCAAGGTGCCGC
>CAYWBS010000345.1:0-4339 GCA_964456215.1 uncultured Hyphomicrobiaceae bacterium | reverse complement strand
TGACAGCCCCGTCAGGCAGGATCTCGGCCTGGAGCTGGCCAGCGGATATGGCGCTCAGCCGCTTGGCGAAGCTTTCAAGAATGTTGAAATAGAGACTGCCTGAAACCAGGGCGGTCTGCACCCTGAATTTGACGGTTTCGGCGGCATTGCCGGCCGGTGCCGCAACCAACATCATGGTGACGGCCGCCAGCACGGCGAAGACGGGTCCTTGGCGTTTCATTGTTATCCTCCTTGTGGCATTTCAACTTTGGCTTGTCCTAACGGTCAAATTGTGTCGGACATCAGCATGATAAGATGATTTTACGGAATACGCATTATAGAATTGCTGCCTGAAGTTTTCGCACCGATGCGCGAGGCGCTGACCCGCGCATATCGGCCGGCGAGAAGAGAGTCTTTACAGAATGTCGGAAATTAGCTGCGACCAACCCAACAGAGACCGGTCCGCTCCGCGGCGTCCGAGGATCGACAAACCAAGGGGAGCTCCGTTAAGCGACGTCGCCGGGATGCTGATCTGGGGGCGGCCGGTAATAGAGGCAAAGCTCAGGAAAAGCAAAGCGTTGTGACGCGCCTCCTCGAAGTCATTCGGGCTGGCGCTTCGCAGTGGCGCGATGCCAAACGTGGTTGGCATGAGCAGCATTCCGTCGCGGCCGAGCAGATCATCCAACATGCGGCCTATGGTGACCCGGCTTCTGTTCGCCTCATTATATTGCTGCCGGGTAACTCCTTTGGCAAAATCAAAGCGAAGGGCGATGTTCGGCCCGATCTCCGGAGCATGGCGTTCATGCCAGTGACGATGATTGCTCCATGCCTCAAAGGCCTGCGCGGTAATATGAACCGGCCTCGGGTCTAAAGCTCCCTCAGGGTAGAGCGCGACCGTTTCGGTGCGTTGAACGCCGGCCCGGATCCTGTCAAGCACTGGCGCGAACGCAGCCTGCACATCCTGGGTTAGCAGTTCGAACGCGTCGCCGGCGATCAGCAGCCGGCGCAGATCGCTTTGCGGTTTGTCGGGCGGGAGCAGGACATCGCCGATCTTCCGTAACAGGTCCGGCGTGCGGGTCAGCCATCCGACCGTATCGAAAGATGGTGCAAGCGGCATTGCGCCTTCGAGAGAGATTGCGCCATGAGTTGGCCGGATGCCGTAAAGACCGCAATAGCTTGCCGGAAGGCGTACCGAGCCCCCGGTGTCGCTCCCCAAGCCTATATCGGCGAGGTTCGCGGCGACGGCCGAAGCTGAGCCGCTTGAGGAGCCCCCCGTGACCCGTGTGGGCGCGATTGTATTCAGCGGCGCGCCATAGTGATGATTGACGCCGTTTGTGCTGTAGGCCAGTTCATCGAGGTGGGTCTTGCCGACGAAGCTGGCGCCGGCATCGAGCAAAGCCTGCACCGGTGGCGCCGATCGCGCAGTAGACTTGGATTGTTTCAATTTAAGCGGATGGCCGCAACCGGTTGGGTATCCCTCAACGTCGAACAGATCCTTAACGCCTAGCTGTAAGCCTGCAAGCGGTCCCCCTACCGCGCTGCGCACAGGTACTTTCCGATAGGGGAGGAAGGCGGCGCATTCGTCAGGTAATGAAGTTGAGCTCATACTCCTCAGCCCAGGCGGCGCGCATTTGATCCTCGGATTCGGCTCGGATCCCGTCGTTGAATTTGACGCCCTTAATCATCTCGGGCAAGCGGTTTTTTCCATCAATGCGGCGCCAGGATTTCTGCGCGGCTTCGATCAGTTTGAAGACGGGCACTTTCCCGCACCGTAAAATAGCGAACTGAACCATCATCGCTGACCATCATGTTTTCGCCGCCAGGGACGCCGTGCACACCTGCCTTTAGTGTTTTCGCAGGATCGTCCAGAGAGCTACCCGTGTGCACTTTATAAGTCCGCGCTCCGGGCTGAAAATGGTGGTTTGGAAATTTTTTGGATGCTTTTGTAACCTTGGGATCAGGTAGTCCTGACAGAGCGTCGCGGACAGTAAGCCACGGCTTCAGTAGCGGTTTGAAAAGGAGTCGTTGGCCACGTTTTTGCACCGTGTTTGATAAGACCAATTCCACCAGATTCGCGACGAGTTGGCTAAGGATTAAAACGAAGATCGGTTGGCATCGCTTATGGAAACGTCTTATCCCGGTGCAACTTTGTTCACCAGTCGACCTTTGCCGTCGGGCTCACATCGCCAATATAGGCGTTTGGCCAATCCCTCCGGATTGACGCAAGTCAACGCCGCAGCGCCGGTCTGCGGCTTGAATAACGGAGTGGTCGCGAGGGATTTCCGGTGCTAGATACAGAGAAGCTGAGAGAACTCATGGTCTCCGAGCAGATCGCCGCCCGCGGCGTTCGCGATGCCCGCGTCCTGGCCGCCATGCGCAAGGTTCCTCGCGAGCGCTTCCTTCCCGAGCACCTGCGCGATCAGGCATACATGGATTCGCCGTTGCCGATTGGCGCCGATCAGACGATCTCGCAGCCCTACATCGTCGCATACATGGTCGAAGCGCTCGCCTTGAAAGGCGGCGAGAAAGTATTGGAGATCGGTGCCGGCTCGGGTTACGCGGCGGCCGTGCTTGCGGAAATCGCCGCGCAAGTCTTCGCGATCGAGCGCATCGGCGCGCTCGCCAAAAAGGCCGCGACACATCTAGGCGACGCCGGTTATCTGAACGTCCATATCCGCCATGCCGACGGCACGGAAGGCTGGCTGGAGGAGGCTCCGTTTGATGCCATCCTGGTTTCTGCCGGCGCGCCCAGCATACCCAGAAATCTGTTGCATCAGCTCACGATCTGCGGGCGCATGGTCATTCCCATAGGGCGCGACCCTCGCGCCCAGGAGCTTGTCCGTATCACAAGGATCGATGAGGGGGAGTATGAACAGGAGGATCTTGCCGACGTGCGCTTTGTGCCGCTGATCGGCAAAGAGGGCTGGGAGCTGGAGGAGACCGAATGGCAGACGGCGCCCCCTCGCGTCGTGCGCGCCCGGCCTGCGGTCAGCGCCTCCTTGCCGTCGCTGATCTCTCAGAACTCCCAATCATTCGTCACGTTGGACGATGCGGAGCTCGACCCTCTAATTGAAAGAATTGGTGATGCGAGCGTCGTCCTGATCGGCGAGGCAAGTCACGGCACTTCGGAGTTTTACCGCATGCGCGCGCGCATTACGCAGCGGCTGATCGAGGACAAGGCATTTAACATCGTGGCCGCGGAAGCGGATTGGCCCGATGCCGCGCGGATCGATCACTACGTGCGTCATCGCGACGTCCCCCCCTCTGAATGGACCGCGTTCGCGCGATTCCCGACATGGATGTGGCGCAATGAAGAGACCAGATCGTTTGTGGATTGGCTGCATGACCATAACGGGGCCGAGCCATACGAGAAGCGTGCTGCAGTCTACGGCCTGGATCTCTACAGCCTTTATATTTCCGCGCGCGCCGTCATTTCCTATCTCGAGGATGTCGATCCCGATCTGGCGCGGATTGCCCGTCAGCGTTACGGATGTCTCAGTCCCTGGGAGGCGGATGCCGCGGCCTACGGACACGCGGCTGTCACCGGCGCCTACCGGAAATGCGAGCAGGACGTGTCGCACATGCTGTGTGAGCTCCATGCAAAGCAGCAGGAATACGCGCACCGCGACGGCGAGCGGTTTTTGGATGCCACTCAGAATGCGCTGCTTATCGCCAATGCGGAGCGCTATTATCGCATCATGTATTATGGTTCGCGAGCGTCCTGGAACTTGCGCGATAGTCATATGTTCGAGACGCTCCAACAGGTTTTGACTTTTCATGGACCTGGCGCCAGGGCGGTGGTTTGGGCGCACAACTCCCATATCGGTGATGCCACCGCCACCGAAATGTCTGCGCGCGGCGAGCACAATATCGGGCAGCTTTGCCGGGAGAATTTCGGCGACAAGTCCTATCACATCGGCTTCGGCACCAATGACGGGACGGTTGCGGCTGCCTCCGATTGGGATGGGCCGATGGCGGTTATGCGCGTTCGCCCCGCTCATGCCCAAAGCTATGAGCGGCTTTTCCATATGACCAACGTGCCGGGGCTGCTCCTGCCTCTGAGCAAGGGCAAAGATGACGAGCTGCGAAGTGGGTTAGGCAAGCCGCGGCTGGAACGGGCGATCGGCGTCGTCTACCGGCCGGAGACAGAACTCGCGAGCCACTATTTCGAGGCCGTCCTACCCCGGCAATTTGACGAGTATATCTGGATTGACCGCACGAGCGCTGTTAGACCGTTCGAGGTCGCGGAGATCGAAGGCCTGCCGGATACCTATCCCTTCGGCGTATAGGCGGAAGGCGCCGATAAGAACGATGCCAATGCCGCAAAAGAGGGAGAATGCGTTTGCCTGGCACCGCTGGG
>CAYWBS010000344.1:0-4349 GCA_964456215.1 uncultured Hyphomicrobiaceae bacterium | reverse complement strand
TCCGGACGAACCAGCCGGGCCGGCGCTTGGCCGGGATGACATTGATTTTAGTCTTTCGATTTTCCTCAAGGCCGTGCGGAATGTTCAGTGCTGTAGGGTGCAAGTGCAAAGCGTATTGAACCGCTTTGAGTCTGAAATAGCGCGCTAGGCTCACGCAAATGCGCCCTGCGTGCAAATTGCCATATAGGGAGTGTCGCCACGGTTGGTAACATGTGAATGTTATCAGGCTGAAGCAGCTGTGGTAAGGGAATTAGGCGCTCGAACGAAATGATCGCCGCGAGCCCAAAGGGGTAGTGTCCTAAAGCACAGATGCTTGATCGCATTGTACTCTCGGCACTTCCAGGTGAGACGCGAGCGGCGTCCCGTCAGGCGGGGAGAAAATTCATGAGCAATAGAGGATGGTGGAGCCTCGGTGAAGGCAGCGGCTACGACGGCGAAAAGTTGTGGCTGTGGAGGATCGTGTGCGGTTTCTGCGGCGAGAAGGGAAACTGGAAGCTTGAACATCACCTAGAACGATCGAATAGCGACGACAAGAAGCTTAACTATGACACGTACAAATGCATCGCTTGCGGGAACATGACCATGGTGTTCTGGTCGGCCGGCGATAGGCTGCACGCTTACCATCAAATGCCATGGCCACAACAAACGACCTCGTATCCAGACCATTGGCCGGCTGACGTTGGACGATACTGGATGCAAGCTCAACGAAACATTGAGGGTGAGAACTGGGATGCTGCGGCATTGATGGCTCGGAGTGCGCTGCAACTATTGCTCCGCCATGAAAATGCCAGCGGCGGCAACTTGATTAACGAGATTGATGACGTTGCTAGCAAGGGTTCAATCCCGCCCGTGGTGAGGGAATGGGCGCATACTTTACGCGTGCTCGGCAACGATGCGGCACATCCGCAGGCGGGTGCCAAAGGCGTCACCGAAAACGCGCGCCCGGCATGTCGTGAAGTTTCTGCGAGTGCTTTTGACATTGCTTCACGACCTCCCCAAGGACATTGAGCAATTCAGGGCCAAGAAGAAAAATTAATATTAGGCACGCGATATGAACGGTTACCAGTTAACAGCAGTTATTTTCCAATCGATTGCAGCCTTTGCTTGGCCGATAGCTCTTATTGTGATTGCTGCCATGTTCAGAGGGAAGTTCACGGAAATTCTGCCGAACTTAAGAGGCAAATACAAGGACGTTGAGTTTTGGTTTGAAAGAGTGGAGGCCGAGGCCGAGAGTCTCCCGGCTCCGGCACAACAGCAATTGCCGACGCCCGATACGCTCGAGCGATTCGATCGGTTCAACGAGGTTGTAAAAATTTCGCCTCAAGCGGCAATGTTGGAATTAAGGACTCTCCTTGACGAAAGACTAAGAGCTGTCGCGGATTCCATGGGTCTTGAAAAGAGCGGAAGGCCGGTGTCAATGCTCGGCGCGATCAAGGGATTGCAGGCAAATGGCGTCATTGACGGCGAAACAGCGACGCTGCTCCGGGACCTCAGGGTAATGGGGAACACTGCTGCTCATACAACGGAGACCTTCCGCTTAAGCGACGCATTGCGATATCGAAGTCTTGTTGAGCGGGTCCTTCGAGTTCTGCCCGCAATTCCCGAGGAATAGCAGTGTAGTCTACAACCGCGTTGCAACTAATCCGTGAATCCACCTTCCCGCTTTGGCGGGAATAACGATGAGATTGGGGCAGAGTCACAGTCTCCCACGCTATTAAGAGTGAAAGGACTCGCCCCCACAAGAAAAAGGGGAGGCCATGACGGCCTCCCCCCAATAGAACCCAAACGCTCTAAGCGTGCTGTTCGAGTATTTTCTTCACATAGTCCGGTCTGAAGGGCACCTCGCGGAGGCGAACGCCCGTGGCGTCAAAGACCGCGTTGGAAATGCAGCTCGACACCACGCAGGCCGCCGGCTCGCCGACGCCCCATGGCGGCTCGTCCGGCCGGTTGAGGAGCTCGATCTCGACCTTCGGCACCTCGGGAAAGCGCAGGATCGGATAGCTCGCCCAGTCGACGCTGGTGACTTTCGAGCGGTTGAACGTCACCTGCTCCATCAGCGTGCGGCTGACCGTCTGCACGATCTGGCCCTCGATCTGGTTGATCACGCCGTCGGGGTTGATGATCTGCCCGCAGTCATGGGCGATGACAAACCGCGTGACCCGGATTTTGCCGGTCTTGCGGTCGACCTCGACCTCCGCGACGCCGGCCACGTAGGTGCGCACATTCTCATATTTGATGTACGTCACGCCGCGGCCACGGGCGATCGCTTCGCCGTCCTGGCGCCGGTCGGGCGAGGAGCGGCTTTCCCAGCCGGCCTTGCGCGCCGCCGCCATGAGCACGGCGATGCCGCGCGGATCGGTCAGGTAGCGCAGGCGATAAGTCACCGGGTCCTCGCCGGCATTGGCCGCCAGCTCGTCCATGAACGACTCGTTGGCATAAGTGTTCTGCATCCGGCCAGGACTGCGAATCCAGGACGGCCTCAAGGGCGTGTCCTGCAAACGGTGCACCACCGACTTCAGGTTGGCGAACGCATAGGGCGGGTTGGCGTTGTGCTGGACATTGCCAGGATGCTGCGACGGGGCGGTATCGAGACCGGCATGCTCGGCCCCGATCAGCGACGGCAGGCCGCCACGCACCGTCGGCTCCCAGAACTCCGAATCCCAGGCGATCACCCGGCCGCGGTAATCGAGGCCGGCGCGAAGGTCGATGAGCGTCGGCGGCCCCTTCGGGTCCCAGCCGTGCTCGTCCTCGCGCATCCACTGCACGCGCACCGGACGGCCCACCGCCCTGGCCAGCAATGCCGCGTCAAGGGACGCGTCCTCGTGGCCGTTGCGGCCATAACAGCCCGAGCCCTCGATGTTGACGATGCGGACATTGGCGGGCTCCATGCCCAGCAGTTTTGCGATCTGCTTGCTCAGGAAGTGCGGCGCCTGCGAGGCCGAATGGATGGTCAGCTTGCCGTCCTTCAACTCGGCGACGGCGCAGGATGGGCCGATGGAGCCGTGGGTATGCGCGGCGAACTTATAGGTGGCGCTGAGCACCTTGGTCGCCGTTTTAAGGGCTCCCTTGGCGTCGCCCGCCTCGCCCATCACCTTGTCTTCGGCGATCTTCGAATTGCGGACGTAGTCATAGACCTTGTCGAGCTCGGGAAGGCCTGCCCAATCGGACCAGTTGGCCCGGAGCTCGCGCGATGCCTTGATGGCCGCCCATTCGGTCTCCGCGACCACGCCGAGGAAGTTCTTCTCGCGAACCACCTTGACGATGCCGGGGATGGCGGAGACGGACCCCTCATCGACACTCAAAAGCTGGGCCTTCATGGCCGGCGGCCTGACGACGCGGCCATGCAGCATGCCGGGCACACGAAAGTCATGCATATAGGTGAATTTGCCCGTGACCTTTTCCGGGATATCGACCCGGGGGATGGACTTGCCGACGATCGTGTGGGTCTTCGGGTCCTTGGCTTCGGCTTTCGCGTCGACGGGCAACTCGAAGCGCTTGCCGCCGATCAGCGAGGCGATCGTCACCTGCTTGGCGGCTTCGCCCTTGACGCGGATGACACCATCGACAGCTTCGAGCTTGTCGGCCGGCGCGCCGAGCTGTTTGGCGGCCCGGGACACGAGTTCAGCACGTGCCGTCGCGGCGGCGCGGCGGATTTCCATGCCGGCGACCTGGATCGACAAGCTGCCCCAGGTGCCGCCCTGGTCAGGCGTCACCGCCGTGTCGCCCTGGATCATCTCAACGCTTGCGAACGGCAGACCAAGCTCTTCCGCCGCCATCTGCGCCAGCGCCGTTCTGACGCCGGTGCCAAGCTCGACCTTGCCGCTATAGACCTTGGCGGTGCCGTCGGCGGCGATTTCCAGCCAGGAATCCACCTTGGCCTTGTCGACGCCGGCGAGGCCGGCGGCGGCGGTGCGCGACAGCGCGCTCGCAAGCGGGCCCGCCAGGCTGAAGCTCACGACCAGCGCGCCTCCGGATTTCAATACGGTTCTGCGATCAGTCTTTATCTGTAACATGTCAACCCCTCCTCATCGCCTTCGCGGCGCGCTGAACGGCGCGCACGATGCGGATATGCGTCCCGCAGCGGCACAGATTTTCGGCCAGCGCCGCTTTTACCTGGTCTTCGCTGGGGTCAGGGTTCTTGTCGAGCAACGCCTTCGACTGCATGATCATGCCGTTGATGCAATAGCCGCACTGAACGGCCTGCTCTTCGATAAAGGCCATCTGAAGAGGATGCGGTTTCTCAGGTATGCCGAGGCCTTCCAGCGTGATCACTTCCCGTCCTTCCGCCTTCGAGATCGGCGTCAGGCAGGAGCGGACGGCCTTGCCGTCCATGATTACGGTGCAGGCGC
>CAYWBS010000343.1:0-4351 GCA_964456215.1 uncultured Hyphomicrobiaceae bacterium | reverse complement strand
TGGGTCGGCACGCGTATAAGGGTCTATTCCGTCCCCCTCAATCCTAGCGCATCAAACCCGCTCTCAGCCGCTAAACCGCCATTTCGGTCACGAATTTAGTGCGCAAAAAGGCCTCCAGTCCCTCGATACCGCCTTCGGATCCATAGCCGCTTTCCTTAACGCCGCCAAATGGCGTTTCCGGCATGGCGACACCGAGATGATTGATCCCCAAAAGGCCGGCGTCGATCGCATCCGCCAACCGGGTGGCGCGTTCGCCGCTCGACGTGAAGGCATAGGACGCCAAGCCGAATTCAAGACGATTGGCGCGCTCGATCACCTCGTCCTCGCTCTTGAAAGGCGCCATGGGCGCGAGCGGACCGAAGGGCTCCTCGTTCATGATCCTTGCGTCCTCGGGCACGTCCTTTAGGACCGTCGGGGCGAAGAAATAACCCTGGTTGCCCATGCGCTCGCCGCCGGTGACGACTGTCGCGCCATGGCTCTTCGCGTCGGCGAGAAGCGTGTCCATCCACTCGAGACGCCGGGGCGCGATCAGCGGGCCCATCTGGGTGCCTTCTTCGAGCCCGTTGCCGACTTTCAGCGATGATGCCTTTTCGGCGAATGCATCGACGAACTGATCGTAGACGCCTTCCTGGACGTAGAAGCGTGTCGGTGAAATACACACCTGGCCGGCGTTGCGGAATTTGCCGGCGAGCGAAACATCGACGGCTTTTTGCACGTCAACATCGTCGAAAACCATGACCGGGGCATGCCCGCCAAGCTCCAAAGTGCAGCGTTTCAAGGTTTCCGCTGACAGCTTTTGCAAATGCTTGCCGACCGGCACGCTTCCGGTAAACGAAACTTTGCGGGGGATCGGTGACGCCAAGATATGGCGGGAGACTTCATCAGGTACGCCGAAGACCACGTTCACAACCCCTGGTGGCGCACCCGCATCCTGGAAACATCGGGCGATGGCGACGCCGGTTCCGGGGGTCTCTTCGCTTGGCTTGATGATGATCGAGCAGCCGGCGCCGAGAGCGCCGGCGACCTTGCGGATGAAATTCGTCCCCGGAAAATTCCAGGCCACGAAGGCGGCCGCCGGTCCAACCGGTTCCTTCAGTACCAGTTGCCGCGCGCCGGGCACACGCGGCGGGACAAGACGGCCATAAGCCCGCTTGCCCTCCTCGCCGTACCACCGGGTCACTGCGGCGACGAAATCAATTTCCATGCGCGCCTCTGCAATCGGCTTGCCCATTTCCTGGGTGAGAGTCCGGGCGATTTCCTCTTTGCGCGCCTCGATCAAATCCGCCGCCTTCGATATTACGCCCTGGCGTTCAAGCGCGGTTTTGGCCCGCCAGACTTTGAAACCGTCCTGGCAAGCCTGCAAAGCCCGGTCCAGATCCTCCGGGCTGGCATGGGGAACTTCCGCCAATATTTCTTCCGTGGCTGGATTGATGACCGGCTCGGTCTTGCCGGCAGCGCCATTTCTCCACTCGCCGCCGATTAACAATTCAAGTTTTTCGTAACTCATTCAGGTTGCCTTTCCGCACGTGGCTCGATATCAGGCACGGCTATCTCGAAGTTCTTATTGATGGGACGCACGAGTACGCGGGACCCGTACGGGGCTGCGCTGCTCAAATGGCCGCCTCCGTTCAGCTTCCGTTCACAATCCGGAGCATTATTAGTGCCAAGGTCTTGTGTGTGACAACCGTGTTTTATCGCCTTGGAATGGATAACACAAAACCGATATAATGAGCGATTGCCTGCGCGCCTTTCGAAAGCCCGCGCACGTAATGCGCCATGCTAGCGCGGCCGGGGTGGATTGCCGGTTCGAGAATTCTGGGAGTCGACAAAGGAGAACGAGAATGTTTTGGCGTTTATCAACCTTACTGTTCGCAATTGCCGCGTTTTGCGGACCAGCTTTGGCCGGCCCAATAAGTGGGGACGTGGTAAATGGCGGTTTGCGCGCCGAGCTTGCCGACAATGCAATCATTAAAGTACGCGGATGTCATCGCGACACGGAGACGCATTATATGCCGCGGCTGAGACGCACTGCACCGCATTATCACACCGGGCGGCGATGCTCGCCACATGTCGTTCGCATACTCCCTCGCATACTCCCTCGCATAAGCCATTGCCACGGGAGCTTCGAGCGTCACTACCATCGTGGCTTTGGCCGGAATTGGCACCGCCATGTCGGCAGAGATTGTACTCCGTCGAGGGGCCGAAGCCATCGAGGACCACACCGTCCGAATAGAGATTGCATACGGTTCGGTTCGCTTTGGATCTGTCCCTAGTTCGGTTGTCTGGTAAACGGCGATAGAAATTTAGAACGGTTTCCGGTTCGGTGGCCAATGGTCACCGGGCCGTTGTCTTTTCCGGCCGTGTCTCGAATTCCGGAATGGTGTTGGCGGGTCCCCGCGGTCTGATCAGCCAACATCGAAATGATTCGAGAAAATGACGTTGCGTTTATCGTTGAATTTGGCCATATAGAAATTGGTGCGCTATGACGTTGGATTGGGCGCACCCTCGGACGACCGGCTAAGACGATATCGCCCATGGGGTACGACGACCTTTCCGACATCTGAGAGATTAAGAGCCAATGAGCTTGGATTCTTTGATCTGACGAAATCCAATATCACTACGGGAAAGGACTTCCCCATGCGAATTAATGGTACTGTGAAATTCTTCAATCATGCGCGAGGATTCGGCTTTATCGCTCCTGACGATGGCGGCAAGGACGTATTCGTTCATGTTACCGCCCTCCAGGCCGGCAATGTCCCCACTCTGGACGAAGGAGATAAAGTCAGTTTTGAGGTCGAAGACGATCCGCGGGGCCGCGGCAAACAGGCAACGAATATCGAGCTTGCCCAGTAACGGCTCTTTCGCGAACCATGCCGGTGTCACTTGATCTGACCGGTACAGTATTTTTCCGCCGCCGGATGATAACAGCGGCGGTTTTTTTTGTGAGCCTTACTTGTTGCTCTTATTGCTCGATTTTGTCTCGCCAAGCGATTTGGCGAGGCGGACAAGCGACAGGAACTCGCTGCGGTAGCCATAAGGGTCCGAGCCGCGCGCCGCCGAAGCAAGGGTGTGAATCGCATCATAGGAATAGTCTTCAAGATGCGTTTCACCGCGCAGCTTCTGGCCGAAGGCGGCAACGCTCGTTGCAAATCGGATATCGTCGCCTAGGCCGTCCATCCCTTCTTTGAAGAACGCATCCGTCACCGGCAGCGTAATCAGCTTGCTCGTCGATTCGCTCGGAAGCTTATAGCGAATCTTCAGGAACGCATATTCTCCCGTGCTTGATTTGACTGGCCGGTCTTCCGGCCGCTGATATCTGAGATCGTCGATCAACTTCGCGGCGCTTCCCGCCGGCGTGATCTCATAAATGGCGGTCACCGAATGGCCGGAGCCGATGTCACCGGCATCGACCTTGTCATTGTTGAAATCCTGCCGGTTTAGATGCCGGGTCTCATAGCCGATCAGGCGGTATTCGGAGACGCGCGCCGGATTGAACTCGATCTGGATTTTCACGTCCTTGGCAATGGGAAAGAGCGTCGAGCCCGCCTCTTCCACCAGGACTTTCTGGGCTTCGCGGAGCGTGTCGATATAGGCCGCGTTGCCATTGCCGTTCTGGGCAAGCGCCTGCATCAGCGTGTCATTGTAGTTGCCTTGTCCGAATCCGAGCACGGAGAGAAAGATGCCACTGTCGCGCTTGGTCTCGATATAGTTCTTCAGTTCATCGACATTTGTAATTCCGACATTGAAGTCGCCGTCGGTTGCAAGAATGACGCGGTTCACGCCCTCTTTATCGAAAGCCTGCTCGGCGAGCGCATAGGCCTGGCGGATGCCCTCGGCGCCGGCCGTCGAGCCGCCGGATTGAAGCCGGTCCAGGGCGGCGAGGATCTTGGCCTTTTCCCTGATCTTGGTCGGCTCGAGCACCGTGCCGGCGCTGCCGGCATAGGTAACGATGGCGACGCTATCCTCATTGTCCAGGCGATTCACAAGCAGACGAAACGCGCTCTTCAGGAGCGGCAGCTTGTCCTGGCTGCTCATCGAACCCGATACGTCGATCAGGAAGACAAGGTTCGAGCGCGGCTTGGTTTCCGGCACGATCTCATGCCCCTTGATGGCGATATGCAACAGCCTGGTGTTCGGGTTCCAGGGCGTCGGGTAAAGCGCGACACTTGGCCGGAACGGTATTTCGGCGTTTTCGGGACGCGGATAGGAATATTTGAAATAGTTGATCATTTCCTCGACGCGGATGGCGTTACTTGGAGGAATCGCGCCGCGCTGCAACATGCGCCGGACAAACGCGTAGGATGCCGTGTCGACATCAATGGAAAAAGTGGAAACCGGGTGCTCGGCTACG
>CAYWBS010000342.1:0-4365 GCA_964456215.1 uncultured Hyphomicrobiaceae bacterium | reverse complement strand
CCGGGCGGAACTGCCACGGGTTCAGGATCGTTCGCCCAAGGCAGGCCATGAACGCGCCGAGAAACGCCGTGAGAACCGCCATTTCACGGAATATCGCACCAAACGTGGCCTGAATGCCGGAGGCAACGACCGTGGCGGCGCTTTCCTTTTCCTCGGCGGGCAACTGCAGATCGCCGCCGCGGCTCACCGCTTGCAAAAGAATTCCAAACTCCTCCGTCGCGCCGTGATAGGCCGTCTTGAGGCCTGACTTTTGCCAGGCATCCAGAGTTCTCTGCAATAGCCAGGCGCCCGCCGTATCAAGCTCTTCGATGGCGCTGATATCGATCTCGCCGGTAAATTCGCTGGAGGGCGGTATGGGAACGCTGAGACCCTTGAGGGCGGAATCGAGGGTCGCCGCTTCGCGGATCGTCCATGAGCCGACCGCAATAAGCTTGAAAACCGTTCCTTCGGGAACGATCCGGAACCCGGGCGCGGCGCTCCGGGTCGGCAATACGAGATATTCCCTGCGCTTTAGCATTGAAAAGATCCATGCCCCGGCATCATGGCGGAACGGCTCGCCGTCCACGAGCCGCCTGCCATTTGTGCATGAAAATCAAATGAAAAGAAAGACGAGTAACGGATAACCGGTGGCTGCTCCGCTCAACCGGTCATTGTCTGCCCTGATGGGGAATAGATCCCGTCGCGACGGCTTGGCAATCCGCGTCATTGCCACTAGAACAGTGCGCGCGATGGGCCGGCGCCCGGCCGGCCAAATTCCTTTCACCATTGGTTGGCGGACCAAGCCCATGCCAGGACCAATTCTCACCGCCGCGGTCGAGCGCTGGCCGCTCGCGGCCCCGTTTACAATCTCCAGGGGAAGCAAGACCGAGGCCGCCGTTATCGTCGTGACGGTGCGCTCTGACGGCTATCTGGGGCGGGGAGAATGCGTGCCCTATGGCCGCTATGGCGAATCGATAGAAGGCGTAATGGCGGATATCGAAGCGCAGAGCGAAGCTCTGAAGATGGGGGCCGGCCGCACGGATCTCCTCGGCATCATGCCGCCCGGCGCGGCGCGCAATGCCATTGATTGCGCGCTTTGGGATCTTGAGGCCAAAATGAGCGGCGGAAGCGCCGCCGATGTCGCCGGAATTCAGGGTCTGAAGCCGGTGACGACCGCCTATACGATCAGTCTCGGACCGGCCGAAACCATGGCCCGCGAAGCCGCGAAACTCAGCGCAACCTATCCCCTTCTCAAATTGAAGCTCGGCGGAGAGGGCGATGGCGAGCGGCTTCGCGCCGTTCGCGCCGCGGCGCCTGAGGCAAGACTCATCGTCGATGCCAACGAAGCCTGGCAGCCCGAAAATCTCGGCGCGCTGATCGCCGCCGCCCGCGAAGCCGGTGTCGAGCTTATCGAGCAGCCGGTCGCCGCCGGAGGTGACGCGTGCTTGGCGGATGTCGACCACTCCGTGCCGATCTGTGCCGATGAATCGCTTCACGACAGGTCCGATTTGGATCGCCTGCCGGGGCTTTACGACGCCGTCAACATCAAGCTCGACAAGGCGGGCGGTCTGACGGAAGCGCTGGACCTGGCGCGTGAGGCGCGCTCCCGCGGGCTTCGCGTGCTGGTTGGGTGCATGGTTTCGACATCGCTCGCCATCGCCCCGGCGGTGCTCCTCGCTCAGGCGGCGGACTGGGGGGATCTTGACGGTCCCCTGCTTCTTGCCCGTGATCGCACGCCGGGTCTCCGGTTTGCGGGCGCGACGGTCGCACCGCCGGAGCCGGCGCTCTGGGGGTAAGGAGGCGCTTTTTATTCCTCATGTCTTAAGACGGGTCATACAACAGCGGCGTTCCGCGCCAGAGCTTCAGAAGCACCAATGTACCGGCGGCGGACAAAAGCCCCATCGCCGCCATGATCAGATAGGCCTTCCCTGCGAGCGCGCCGTAAAGTCCGCCGGCGGCGGCCATCGCCGTTCCCATGACCAAGCCGGCCCCGATCGCGGCATAAAGCCCCTGCGCGGTCGCCGCGTAAGGAGCGGGCACAGCCTCGGAGATGAAATGAATAGATCCCAAATGGGCGGCCCCGAATGTGAGGCCATGAAGGACCTGCAAGGCCACGAGAACCGCCAAATGCGGATCGGTCGCGGTCAATGACCAGCGCAGGACCGCCGCAATTGCGGCAATCAGGATCAAGTTGACGGAGCCGAGGCGCGCGACAACGAGACGGGAATAGGCGAACAGAATGATTTCGGCGATAACGCCGATCGCCCAAAGCGCGCCGATTGTTGCCGTTGGAATTCCGAGCGTGCGCCAATGCAATGTGCCGAAGCTGTAGTAGATCGCATGGCTCGCGGAAACCAGGCTGGAGGCGACGAGGAAGAGGATGAAGATTGGGGAGCGGGCGAGGGAAAACGCCTCGCCGAGACGGGCCGGAGCGGTTGCGGGAGTGGACGTGGCGGTGCTGTGATCCCTTTGTCGCGGAAGCGCATGGGACGCGGCAAACAGCGCCGCGCATGCGCCGATAAACAGCCAGATTGACGACAGCGCCCCGAACCCGTCGATGATGGCGCCGCCGCCGAGACTCGCGGCAATGAAGGTCAAAGACCCCCAGAGGCGCATCCGGCCGTAATCGAGGCCCGCCCGGCGCACGCCGGTCATTGCGACCGCTTCGGTCAGCGGCATGACCGTCGTCCAGAAGAGGCAGGTGATGAGATAGACGATGAAGATTTGCCAAAAATTGTTGCAGTAAGCGAGGAAGATGACGCCCAGGAATGTCCCAAGGGAAAGCACTTTGAGGACGGATCTGTGGTCGCCGATACGGTCGGCGGCAAAGGATATCGCGGGGGTAAAAAGAATTCGGACAAACAACGGTCCGGCGAGAATGAGGCCAATTTGGCCGGATGTCAGGCCGCGCGCGTCGAGCCAAACGGGAAAATAGGGTGTGAAACTGCCGACGATTAGAAAAATGCCGCCATAATAGGTAGCCAGGCGGGCGGCAAATCCGAATCGGTTCTCGTCAAATCCTGTTGTCAATGGCGTTTCCCCGGCAATCCTCGCGCGCTCTCCATTGGTGTCGCTTTTTCCCCAAGGAAGCAGCCAAGTCCCCAAAATGTGCGTCGAATCGTATATCCTCCGCCGATAATTTCGCTGATCGACCAAAGTGATGTGAATTACGAATGACCAAAGCCCGGCCGCCGAGCCCGATGACCGTCTCCGACTATGAGGCAATCTATGACGCGATGATGGAGACGTCACGCGGCCGTTGGTTCCTTAACGAGTATGCGGATCGCAATCGCAGCGCCGACACGGTCATGCTCCTGGATGCGATCGCCAAGCTTGAATTGGCCATCAGCCGCCCGCAGGCGTTGCCGGGAGCGGATAGGGTTCTCAACGGACTCTTGGAAATGAGCAAGGCCATTCAAAAGGCGCGCGAGGAAATAGCGTCAATCAAGGCGCCTAATCAGCAAGACGGCCATATTGTGAGCGCCATGGAAGAACTGGACGCCATCGTCAGGGCGACCGAGTACGCCACCAATAACATTCTCCGGGCAGCCGAGAATATCCAGGAAATGGCGTGGACGCTGCGCGAAAGCGGTGTCGACAACGAAACATGCGACGAGCTTGACGCCAGGGCGACGGATATTTACACGGCATGTTCCTTCCAGGACATTACCGGCCAACGCATCCAGAAAGTTGTGCACGTCCTCAGATATCTCGAAGCAAGCCTGGAGAGCCTGATTGAAATCTGGGAGCCGCAGAGACAAAAGAAAATGGCATTGAACGACTCACATCTCCCGGAACCGGTCGCGCAGGCCTCCCCCCATCGCCTTGAAAGTTATCAATCCCAGCCCGTCGAAGCAGATCCGCGGATCAGCTATGGCACCGGGCCGGAAATTGGTTTCCCCCAGCAGCAAACGGAAAGCGCGTTTTCTGAAAGCGATCTTGAGAATTTCCTGAAGGAAACTGGGCAATCAGACTCTTCGGTTCATTATCCGCCGCCGGCGGAATATTCTCCCGTCGCACCGGACGTCACCGTGCGCGTCCGGGCGCCATCCCGGCCTGCCGTTGGGTCTCTTGGCGGGGCAGCAACAGAGGATCGCCCGCCGTCAGCGACGGACCTCCACTATTCAAGGGCGCCGGCCGGCCCGGCGGCAGGGACGGCCGATGCACAGACTCCGGGAGTGCAGGCGCCGGCAGAAAATACCGGATCGCCAAAGCCGGCGCCGAATGCACAAGGATCAATCAGGTCCGGGAAGTTTCGGAGGCCCACGGCTCTTTCCGTGCAGACGCTGGATGATACGCAAAAAGCAGTGCTTTTTAATGAGCCGTCACGTTAGAGTGTTTCCAGGAAAAGCATGTCCCCGCGAAGGCGGGGATGGGCACCGGTTT
>CAYWBS010000341.1:0-4373 GCA_964456215.1 uncultured Hyphomicrobiaceae bacterium | reverse complement strand
ATGTATGGAGCGCTGTTCATGATGGCCGGCGCCTACGCCCTGGCGCGCGACAGCCACGTCCGCGGCGATGTGATCTACCGGCTGTGGACGCCGAGAACCCAGGCCAAGGTCGAAATGGCTCTTTACTTTCTCTTCTTTTTTCCAGGCATCCTGGCCTTAATGTATGCTGGCACGGACTATGCACTGGAATCCTGGTCCTACAACTACGGCACCGGAGAAGTGAGCATCAATAGTCCGGCCGGCGTACCGATCTCGCAGTTTAAGACGGTTTTGCCAGTCGCAGCCGCTCTACTGTTCTTGCAGGGCATCGCACAGATTTTCCGTTGTATCCTCTGTATCAGGACCGGCACATGGCCACCCCATCTCGAAGATGTCGAGGAGATGGAAAGCGTTCTTCTTCACGAACGTGAATTCGGCGTTCTCCCGCAAACGGACGATGGACAGTCGGAAGCGCCGAAAGGGGCCGGTCAATGAGCAATCCAGAAGTCGCGGTGCTGATGCTCGGCCTGTTTGTGCTGACGATTTTGCTGGGTTTTCCGATCTGCTTCACGCTGATGGGAATGGCCATCCTCTTTGGCTACTACGCCTATTACGACGCCGAGCGGATGCAAAGCCTGTTCGATAACCAGATTTTCGATTTGCTTGTCAATCAAACCTATTCGGTGATGGCCAATGACGTTCTCGTCGCGGTGCCTTTGTTTTTGTTCATGGGCTATATCGTCGAGCGCGCCAATCTGGTCGACCGGTTGTTTTTCACGATGCAAATGGCGGCGCGCCGTTTGCCGGGATCGATGGCCATCGCGGCGCTTGGGACTTGCGCGCTTTTTGCTACCGCATCCGGCATTATCGGGGCGGTCGTGACCTTGATGGGCTTGTTGGCCTACCCGGCAATGCTGAAGGCCCGATACGATCCGAGTTTTTCGGCTGGCGTCATTTGCGCCGGAGGCTGCCTGGGCATTCTAATTCCGCCGAGCATCATGTTGATCGTTTACGCCGCGGCGGCAAGCATGTCCGTGGTGCGCCTCTACGCGGGCGCGATCCTGCCCGGATTTCTCCTCGCCGGTCTTTACATTCTCTATGTCATCGGCCGCGCCTGGATCAATCCGAAACTGGCTCCCAAACCCAGCCAGGAAGACATAGACGCGATGAAGAAGGGTAACGTCTTCTTGATGGTGATAACCTCCTTCGTTCCGCTCGCATTCCTCATCCTTGCCGTGCTTGGCGCCATTCTCTTCGGTCTGGCAACGCCGACCGAGGCTGCCTCGATGGGTGCCATGGGTGGGATCCTTCTCGCTTCCGGATACAGGATAGCCGCGATTCGCAATGGCCAAATCATCCCGGAATGGATGGAATCCAAGGACCGGGCAAAACCATATAGCGAGTTGCTTTGCAGCTTGGGCTTCGGCGCGGTCGTAACGGTCGCGCTCTACGTTGGCTATTATGTCTTGCGCGTTTTTGCGGACGTTTTGTTCGCCATTCCGATGCCCTCGGAATTGACTTTGCCGTTCGGACCAGGCGCTTCAATCGCCATTGCATTTGCCATAGCAGCGGCCCGGCATTTGGGGGGAGACCGGATTCCGATCCTGTCACGGCTGCAGCCGGAATCGCCCGCAATCCGGCCGCTGTTCGCTTACGGAGGTGTTGGCGCTCTGTTGGGCCTGGTTTGTGGCGCCGTTTATCTGGCGATGTTTGCGCACTTCAACCTCGGCGATAAATTCACTGATCACGAATTTACCTGGTGGGCTTTTGATATTGGGTTCTTCGTTGTCGCGATTGCGCTGATGGGATGGAAGGGTATCGGCAAGAGGGAACTCAAGGAGTCGGTCTATTTAACGGTCCGCACGTCGGCAATGGTCTGTTGGCTGTTCGTCGGTTCCTGGACGTTTTCCTCGGTGTTCTCCTATCTCGGCGGACATACCATCATCGAGAATTTCATCCTTGCCCTGCAGTTGTCGCCGATCATGTTTCTCATCCTGGCGCAACTGATCATCTTCCTGCTCGGATGGCCGCTCGAATGGAGCGAGATAATCATTATTTTCGTGCCGATCTTTCTGCCGCTGCTGCCGCATTTCGGCATCGATCCGCTTTTCTTCGGTATTCTGGTGGCGCTGAACCTGCAAACCTCGTTCTTGACGCCGCCAATGGCTATGGCGGCCTATTATCTTAAAGGCGTGGCGCCGCCTCACGTCCAGCTCATTGAAATCTTCAGGGGCTGTATGCCGTTTTTGTCCATGGTCTTCGTGGCAATGTTTCTCCTTTATAATTTTCCGGAAATTGCGCTTTGGCTGCCGACCATCGTTTACGGCCGGTGACGGTGGACAAATTTTAACGAAAAGGGCTTTGCGCCTGCAGCACTAGAGTGTTTCCAGGAAAAGTGGGCACCGCTTTTCCGTCCGGAAACACCAAAAATCAAAGGGTTAGAGTGTTTGAGCGATTCAACGAAAAGCGAAAACACTTTAGGGACGGCTAGAAATGATGGACCGATTTTTGGCAATCATATCGATAATCGGACTGCTCAGTTTCGTGGGCTGGATCAATATTCGGGTCATGGAGCCCGACCTGTGGATCGTCTCCCTCGTCGTCATGGGCATCGCGATCAGATTTTTCTGGGAGGATATCAAGGCCGGAGGGAGCCATTTCGAAAGCAGGCTCGACAATAAATCCGACGACTGACTGTCGGCGGCGCTTTTGAAAAACCGGGCTTGCCGGGTGGGGCGAAGAAACCCGCCTATCGGGGGGTCCGCCGGCACCGGCCTTCACTTGACGGATTGTCGAAACACCAACGGACGGGCAAGAGGAAATGCTGGATACCGCAAAAGACTTGACCCGCCTCACCGCAAGCGAGGCAGCCAAGAAAATCAACCAAGGACAACTGCGCTCTAGCGAATTGGTCGAGGCTTGTCTCGAGCGAATCGCCGATCGCGAGGCAGACGTCCAGGCCTGGACCTATCTCGATCCCGACCATGCGCGCCAGCAGGCCCGGGAGGCCGATGAAACCTACGAGCGCGGTGCCGGCGTCGGCCCGCTTCATGGCGTGCCTATTGGAATCAAGGATATTTGCGATACCTCCGATATGCCGACGGAAAACGGAACGGTTTTATTCCGTGGCCGCCAGCCGGAGGCGGATGCCGCTCTGGTCGCGGCGCTGCGGGATGCCGGAGCGGTCATACTCGGCAAGACCGTGACCACCGAGCTCGCCGTCATGCATCCGGGCAAGACGCGAAATCCGACCAACACGGCGCACACGCCTGGCGGCTCTTCCAGCGGTTCGGCTGCCGCGGTCGCCGATTATATGATACCGGCGGCGATCGGTTCGCAGACGGGCGGTTCCGTTCTCAGGCCGGCGGCATTTTGTGGCGTGGTCGGATTCAAGCCGACCTTCGGCCTGATCTCTCGTTTCGGGGTCCTCAATCAATCGCCGGAGCTCGACACGATGGGTCCCATTGTGCGCACCGTCGAAGACGCGGCGCTGCTTGCCAATTGCTTGAGCGCCTATGATGCGCGCGATCCGGGAATGTGGCGGCGGAGCCGGCCGCCGATCTATCAGACGGCCCTGCAAGAGCCGCCGGTAACCCCGCTCTTCGCTTTCGTCAAATCGCCGGTATGGGACGAGGCGGAAGAGGTCGCCAAGGAAGCCTTCGCGGAACTCGTCGATTTCCTCGGCGACGATTGCGATGAAGTGGCGCTTCCGGCAATATTCGATAAGGGGCCGGATTGGCAGAACGCGATACATTTGGCCGACATTGCCAAAAACTACGAACCGCTTTTCGACAAGGCGCCGGATCAGATAAGCAAGTCACTCACTGAAAGAATTGAGAACGGGCGCAAGATCACCGCGGTCGAATACAATACCGCCCGAGAGATGCGTGAGGTCCTTAACGCCGGCCTTGAAGCGATCTTCGATCGCTATGATGCGATATTGACGCCCGCGGCGCCCGGGCCGGCGCCGCATGGCCTTGAGACAACCGGATCACCGAATTTCAACAAGCTGTGGACCTATTTGCACGTGCCGGCCATTTCGCTGCCGCTGCTTGAGGCTGACGGCATGCCGTTGGGCGTTCAGCTTGTCGGGCAGCGCCGCGACGACGGCCGTCTCCTGAGGACGGCGCGCTGGCTGATGGCGCATGTGCTCTCGGAAGAGAAGGCCTAGGCGGGTCGTTTGAATGCGACGGACCGGGTTTCTGACCCGATCCGTTTTTAATGTGCGTGCCGCGGACGAAGCCTAAGCGCCGCACCGCTGAAGCCCGGAGTGGTTCTGCCCGCCGGCGAAATCGCCGAACCGCTTGGAACGGACACCGCGCCCGGATCGTGACGTCAAATAACGGTCCGGGAGATCCCAAATATGCCTGTTTCCCTCCAAGTTTGCCTCGGCG
>CAYWBS010000340.1:0-4378 GCA_964456215.1 uncultured Hyphomicrobiaceae bacterium | reverse complement strand
TTTGCTTCCGAGACGGGTTGGCCTGTACTGGCGGCTGCAGCAGCTACGGCCGCAGCCGCTTCGGCACTCAAGTCTATTCCATCGGGTCCTTCGGCTTCTTGAAAGGCGCGTTCCAGCTCTTCCAGAGAGACTTCTCCTGGTTTGAGTTCCCTCTCCAAGACCTGGAAAACGCCTGAACCTGCGCTAGTGGGACTTCCCGAAGATTTGCCTGCCGCACTTTCGCCGGCGTCAACGCCGACACCGGCGAACTCATCAAGTTGAGAAATGAGATCTTCGTCCGTTCCCTCGGGTTCGCCGCCGGACTGCGCAAGTTCTTCGAGGAGGCCCTTGATCCGATCAATCGTGGAGAGAATTAGGGAAACGCCATCCTGCGTGACTTCAGCGCCGTCGCGATATTTGCCCATCAGCGTTTCCGCGGCGTGCGCTAACGCTTCGAGTCTTGGCAATCCTAAAAAGCCGCACGTTCCCTTTATGGTATGGACAAGCCGGAAGATGTTGCCGAGGATCTCAGCATTATTTGGCTCTTGCTCGAATTTGACCAACTCGACGTCAACAACATCCAAGCTTTCCGCTGTCTCGGTGACAAATTCGCTCAAAAGATCGTCCATTCCCAACTCTCTCTCCGAATACGCACCGGACCCGGCCAGCCGCTTGTAATCCTGGCCCATCCTTCGATCCGAAGTCTGGCGAGAAAGGGTTAAGATAGGTTGAAAAATGGCGCGGTTTTTCGCGACTTTTGGTTGTCAATGCTGAATATTATCAAGCCGGCCGCGCGCTCAATACGACATCATCCCCCGACATCGAAGCCTCAAGTCTCATGCCTGAATTCGAAGCGATAAGGCTCGTGTAATAGGGCTGAATAGAAAGCGTGTCCAAACCGTTCGAAAACCGGCCAGTAATCAGATCAGGCAAACCTTCAGGTATCCTGGCGCCTGTCCCTTGTGTCAGCAAGGATATGACCGGAATATCCTTATCGCCTGCGATCGTCGCCGTAATGGTCCCGCCCCTCGGTAATGTCGTCACCGCAATAGCGATCAAGTTGAGCAGGAGCTTTACCTGATCTTTTCGGAGGTTTTCGCGATCCGCCCGCCAGTTCAGTCGATGCTTGGCCGGGTCCAATATGCCACCGACGATTTCGTCGACGCTTGCCAGTGCTAATTCCGCCCCGGCCGAACCGCCGGCGCCAAATGCCAGTCGCGCAAACTGCAATTTTGCCGACGCCTGGTCGGTGCTCTTGCGGATCAGGTCGAGCGCATAAGCTCTTACTTTTTCATCATTTTCTTCGTCGAGCACTTCCAGTCCGTTGGCAATCGCACCGACCGGAGAAATCACGTCATGACAAATCCGGCTGGATAAGAGCGCCGCTAAATCCAGCTCGCTAAGATGAGTCTGAGCCGCCATTTTGCCCCCTCAAATTGACCAATAATCCGCCGCGATTGTGGCCAAAGCCAATGGTTTCCAGGCGAATTCACCTTTCTTTGGGTGAGTTTCACTTGATACACGTCCCGGCAATGAGTGCCAAGGCCACACAGAAATATCAAATTAACTCTTTGTTTCTAGGACCCTTTTTACTATTTCCAATCACAGTTAGGAAAAACCGCCAGGGATAGGAACCATTATTCTTGCGAATCGAATGATAATGCCCGCAGATATTATTGCAATCGCGCCGTACCCGCAGCCCCGCAATCGGGCAGCTTTGGACCTCCGATAATCAGCTGAAAGCGTTCGCGAAGCCGTATGGACTACCAGGATTTAGTGGACCCGATTCTCAAGACCGTCCATCGCGCCGGGCGCGCCATATTGGCCTATTACGGTCGATCAATCGAAGTCGGGCGAAAATCCGATTCCAGCCCGGTAACCGCGGCGGACCGCGAGGCTGAAACAATCATCCTCAGGGATCTCGCGAAAATCGCACCCGCAATCACGCCTATAGCCGAGGAATCCGTAAGCGCCGGCGGAATTCCCCCGACAGGCGACCGCTTTTTCTTGGTGGACCCTTTGGACGGAACCAAGGAATTCATTCATGGTCGGGATGAATTTACTGTAAATATTGCACTCATTGAGAATGCACGACCGATATTCGGGGCCATTTACGCACCTGCGACATCGGAACTTTTTTGGACCCAAGCAGCCGGCACCGCCTGCACGGGCGAACTCGATGGCGCATCGGATGTGCTGGCAATCAAGAATAGGCGGAGGATTGCGACACGTCAGCCGCCGGCGGAAGGTCTCGTTGCCATGACGAGCCGATCGCATCTCAACGAAGAAACCCGTGCGTTCCTTGCTACCTTGAAGATCGAGAAAACGCTGACTGCCGGGTCATCCCTCAAATTTTGCCGGCTTGCTTGTGGAAGGGCCGATGTTTATCCCCGGCTTGGGCCAACCATGGAGTGGGATACGGCAGCAGGCCACGCCATCCTGGCAGCGGCGGGCGGTGCCGTGCGGCAACTCGACGGCGCAGAATTAGCATATGGTAAACGTGATAAAGGTTATTTGAACCCGAGCTTTGTTGCATGGGGTCAAGACCCGCGACACTTGCCAAGCCAGACTTAAGGCATAATTCGACGAAATGGTCGCCGATTGTCAATTGTTGTTGGTTGGCCGGGACAACCTGTTGAAAGACCACATTTAAACGGCAAGGCAATCAATGCCAAGGAAGTGAACGCGAAATTTTCGGCCAGCGTCGCTCAGCTCTTTGCAGGACGCCATCCGGGTCTTCCGCCCAAATGCGCTTTTTGATCACATTCTGAAAGAAATAGAGCTTGTTCCGATGGATATCCCAGAGGACCGGCAGCCCTGCCACTATGCGGCCCTCGGCAATGTCGTAAGGGTCATAGCCGGCAAATCGCGGCGCGTAGACTGTCGGATCGCGTTCAAAAGCCGCGCGATTACCGGCGTTCCGGAATTTCCATACAGACCCTCGCCAGGAATACTCGATATCGTAACGCCCTTGCGAAGCGGATCTATGGGTGAAGTAAGCAATCGGATCATAACCGCCAATGGCATATCCCGTGGCTGCATCAAACCAGATGGCCGGCCCCTCCTCCGCAACAGTCGGCGGCGCCAGGATAACAAGCAGGACGGCGAACGCGGCAAAGATACCCGACAAACATGGTTGCCGTGGCGCCAGCCAGCCACTGCCCGCAGGCGGGCGGGTTTCGCTTGAGATTGCCAACATCGCCTCCCTTAGCGCGTCCAATCTCCTAATTACCCAATTATTCTTAAGAATTCTGAAGTCTTCGAGACCTAAATTGGTCTGAATCAGGCAAATCGGCCACAGTTTCGTAACACTTTCGGGGAAGACTCACGGAGGAGGGGGAGGAAGCTCGCAGGGACTTAAGGATGGACTCTGCGAACTTTCCGACGTTCACGCTGAAGCATGACGGGTGAGCCCAATGCCCAAATATATTAGTCGAATGGCCGCGATTTCGGCGGCCATATGCGTCGTTCTTATGGGGGTCACACAGCATCCGGCTGCCGGTGCCGACGACCTGCCTTGGCACAAGGATAGGCCGCCGGATCATCTTACGTCCGATGAGCGTCCTCTGGTTGTCACGCCAGATCGGCGCGAAAATCCCCTGCCGCCGGACGAAACCTATGCCGAGCCCAAGCGAACCGAGCCGGTTCCCAATTACCCGGAAAGGCCACGCTATAGCGACCGTTATGAGTCACATAGCCCGGGACCGTACAATGGCGAATACCGGCCATATAATTCGCCGCCACCGGCCAACAAAGATTACGGCCGCTACGATGACCGGGGTCGGTACAATTATCGCTCCGCTCCGCCTTATGACGATGGTCGATTCCGTCCGCCGGAAGATACCGATACCTATTCCGATAGAGAAATTCTCAATGCCGGACACCGGTTTTTCGGGACGGTTTCAAAAGGCCTTGCAAGGGTCGTTGAATACGCCTTTTCCCGCGAAGGCCGTCCAAATGGCTATATTCTCGGCGAGGACGCCGGAGGCGCGTTCGTGGCCGGGCTCCGCTACGGCGAGGGGTGGCTTTACACAAAGAATGCCGGCCGCCGAAAAGTCTATTGGCAAGGCCCTTCCGTCGGCTATGATTTCGGCGCTGAAGGGTCGAAAAGCATGATCCTCGTATATAACCTCAACTATCCTGATGAGATCTATTCGAGGTTTACAGGCGTTAGCGGTTCGGCTTATTTCGTAGGCGGAGTCGGCATAACATTTCAGAGGCACCACAATGTTCTGCTCGCGCCTATACGAGCAGGCATTGGCGTCAGGCTCGGCGCTAATGTTGGCTATCTGAAGTATACGCGTCGGCCCACTTGGAACCCGTTCTAGGATCGTGTATCGGAGGCTGATGAGTATCGGCCTCCGGCGACCATCTGGAAGATGCTGAAGGCGCCGGCCGA
>CAYWBS010000339.1:0-4381 GCA_964456215.1 uncultured Hyphomicrobiaceae bacterium | reverse complement strand
CCGACAGCGTCATCAGACCGTTGATCATGCCGCCCCAGGACGGCATCCACAGCATCACCGAGAAGGTCATGCCGAGCGTCTGCGCCCAGTCGGGGAGCGCCGTATAGTGGAGATGATGCGGACCGGCCCAGATGTAGAGGAAGATCAGCGACCAGAAATGCACGACCGACAGCCGATAGGAATAGACCGGCCGCTCCGCCCGTTTGGGGACGAAATAATACATCATGCCGAGAAATCCGGCGGTCAGGAAAAAGCCGACGGCGTTATGGCCATACCACCATTGGGTCATGGCGTCCTGCACGCCGGCGTAAACGATGTAACTCTTCGAGCCGAGGAACGAGACCGGCAGGGCCAGATTATTGACGATGTGCAACATGGCCACGGTGACGATAAAGGCGAGGTAGAACCAGTTGGCGACGTAGATATGCGGTTCCTTGCGCCGGGCGAGCGTTGCCACGAAGACCAGAAAATAGATGACCCAGACGAGCGTCAGCCAGAGATCCACGTACCATTCGGGCTCGGCATATTCCTTCGACTGCGTAACGCCGAGCACATAGCCGCTCGCGGCCATCACGAGAAAAAGCTGGTAGCCCCAAAATACGAACCATGGAGACCATTGGCCGGCGAGCCGGACCCGGCACGTGCGTTGGACGACATAGAACGACGTCGCCAGAAGCGCGTTGCCGCCGAATGCGAATATGACCGCGGATGTATGGACCGGCCTCAAGCGGGCGAAATTCGTCCATGGCAGATCGAAATTGAGCACCGGAAATGCGAGCTGCCAAGCGATCACGTCGCCGACCAGAAAGCCGATGACGCCCCAGAATACCGTCGCGATCGTCGTCGCCCGGACCACACCGTCGGCGTAGCCTGTGTCATATTCCTGCGCCTTGCGGCGGCGCGCCGCCCTGAGCACGGCCCATCCGGCCAGCGCCGAGGCGGCGGCAAAGACCCAGCCGTGGAACGCAATGGCGGCGTCCCGGCCGGCGATCGCAAATGTTAATCCAACGAGAAGTCCCGCCAGTGCTCCGGCCACGGCCAGGTAGTCCGAAAAAGCATTCGGCTTGTTCGGTCGGTCACTCATGATCGCTATCCCTCAATCCGCATATGTCAAACCGGCACGTCGTTCGGGCAAGCGAAACCGCCGCCTGACACCCCGTCTGGCTTCCGGCATCGTGCTAGATGGTAATGGCATAGCCCGGCCTTGATCTGAGTCAATTCATCATCTCGTTTGGTGGAACTGCCCGCGCATAATGTTTCGCGGGATGAGCGCCTTCATCCGGAGTGCGGCTTCGCGGACCGTTTCAGGCCGACATCCGGCAAAGCAGATCAAGGGCGGCGCGGGTGGCGCCGGGGTCGGCGATCCCCTTGCCGGCGATATCGAAGGCCGTGCCGTGGGCCGGAGTCGCCACCGGGATCGGCAGGCCGCCGGTAATGGTCACGCCGCGCTTGAACCCCATGAGCTTCATGGCGATCTGGCCCTGATCGTGATACATGATGACTACCGCATCGGCCTTGCCCTCCCTAACGCGCAGGAACACCGTGTCGGACGGCCAGGGTCCGTCAACACCGATCTGCATTTCGGCGGCTGTGCGCACCGCCGGTGCGATGATATCGATTTCCTCGCGGCCGAAATTGCCGCCGTCGCCGGCATGGGGATTGAGCGCGGCGACGGCAATGCGCGGCCGTGTCTTGCCGGCGCGTTTCAGTGTGCTGTCGGCCAGTTTGATGGCGTCGATGATGACGTCCTCCCTGATGTTGGCGGCGACGTCCTTCAGCGGGATGTGGCTGGTGACGCGGGTGGTCATGACCTCGTCCAGCACGTTGATCTCCGAGACATAGCCGCGGTAGCCGATATGGTCGGCGATGTAGCGGTGCTCGTCGTCGAATTTGAGCCCGGCCAGATGCATGGCCGCCTTGCTGAGCGGCGCAAACAGAACGCCGTCGACGGAACCCGCCCGGGCGAGATCCATGGCGGCATCGAGTGTCCGCAGGCAGGACGCGCCGCCGGCTTCGCTGACCTCCGGGCGACCGGTCTCATCGGGGGCTATCGTCTCGACCGCGTGAAAGGCGACCGGCGCCGTCCGCCACCATTGGCCGGCCGGATCGGCAACCGGGTTCAGATCATATGCGAGCCCCGTCTGCGTCTGGCCCATGCGCAACACGTGCTCGTCGCCGACAAGCAGAAGATGCGCCCGGTCATGGACGCCGGGTTCCGAGACGAGCTTGGCGATCAACTCCGGACCGATGCCGCCCGGATCGCCGGGAACGACGGCTATCCGGGGTTTTTGAGCGCTTGTTTCCTTAGCCATGATCGATCTGTTTCTCCGTTCCGCCCGGCGCCGGCCGGCGGGTTTCAGTGCAATGCGCGCAAAAGCTAATCAACCGTGACACCGGCCTCCCGGGCGCGCTCGACAATATAGTCGCGTCCGGCGAGCATGTCATCGAGCGTGCCGAAGCCGTTCATATAATGGCCTTTGAAGCCGGCTTGTTCCATGCGCTTGAACATGTCGCCGAAATCGACGGTGCCGGTTCCGGGAATCATGTGAATTTCATATTCGCCATTGTTGTCGGCCATGCGCACTTCCTCGCAGCGGCTGATATCCATGCCGTCGATAAAGCCGGCGATGCCTTCCGGTTCATAGTGGGCGTGGTTGATCGTGAACGACCAGCGCAGGTTCGGCGACGTCAGCTCGTCGAAAAACGCGAGGCATTCGCCGAGGGAGTGCGGCATATAGTGAACCTCGGCGCGCTCCGGCTCGCCGTTCAGGTTTTCAAGCACCAGAAGCGCGCCGGCGTCGGCGGCATAGTCCGAGGCGCGTTTCAGCCGGTCGAGGCTCGCCCGCGTTCTGAGCTCCCTGTCGGCGGTGAAATGATAGCCGCCATGGACGACGATCCATTCGGCGCCGAGCTTTTTCGAAAGATCGATATAGCCGCTGAGATATTGGTCGGCGGCGTCGCGCAGGAACGGCGAAAGCTCGGCGACGTTGACGGCCGAAAGCGTATGCAAGCCGAGATGCAGTCCGTACTGATTGCAAAGGCCGCGGATATTTTCGCATCTCGCCTCGTCAAAGCTCTCAAACGCGTTCGGCGCGATGTCGGTCTGGGCGTCGACATAGAAAACGCCGTTTTTGCCCGCCCATTCGAGGCCCTCTTCGAGCGGCACCCGGCGGCCGAGGTCGACGCCGATGCGATCGCGCAGTGACATTGCCTTGTTTCCTGTTCCTGAATTGCCTTCTTGTCAGACGTAAGTGCACTTTTGAGGGATGGCCGCGCCGAGTTCCGGGGCGCGAAGCGCGTGATTGGCTTGAAGTATACGTAATGGCATCCGGAATGCCAGCCGGATCGCAATCTCTTGCCGTTTTTGCCGGGTGCTGCTTAATCTTGGTGGATGTGCAATCTTTATTCGCAAACCCTGCCGCGCGACGCGGTGATCCACTATTTCCGCGTCTCCCATAACCGCGCCGCCGCGATCCGCCCGAAGGCGGCGATTTTTCCCGGCAATGACGCGCCCATCGTACGCATGGCGGAGGACGGCGACCGCGAATTGGTGGAACTGAGCTGGGGCTTTGTACTGCTCATGAAGGACAAGGCGCCGCGCCGCGTCACCAATGTTCGTGACGACAAGGTCCTGAAGAGCGGCTTCTGGCGCGGCTCCTTCGAGGAAAGACGCTGCCTGGTGGCGGTGACGTCCTTTTCCGAGCCCAAAGGACGGAATCCGGCGACCTGGCATTGGTTTGCGCTCAAGGGCGGTGAGACGCGCCCGCTCTTTGCCTTTGCGGGGATCTGGCGGCGCTGGAAGGAGCCGGTCAAGAAGGACGGAGAGAGCGTTGAAATCGATGTTTTCGCCTTCCTGACCACGACGCCCAACAAACTGGTGGCAACAATTCATCCAACCAGAATGCCGGTGATGCTGGCGAGCCAGGATGCCTTCGATCAATGGCTCGAGGGCACGCCGGATGAGGCCTTCGGCCTCGTTTCCAGCTATCCGGCCGGGCAAATGCGCATCGTGCAGTCGGGCAGGGACAGAAAAGATAATCTCGGCGATGCGGCGGCCGCGGAATAGGCGCCTTGCGGTTGGAACCGTGGCGACTACCGTTCAGGCTATTTTATCAGCTCCAGCGGGACACCTTTCGTCTGCGGATGCGCGCCGTCCGCCCATGAGTAACGGGCTTCCTCCAGGCTGGCATTAATCGTTGCATCACGACAGCATGTCTATATTATAGGTTGTGTCCCCCACATTATTCCTCTGCGAATAATCAGGACACTGGTGCCTTCGGGAATTCGGGTCGTGCCGCCCGAAGGCACCTTTACCTGCCGCCATCCCTGTCTGCCTCGATAATCAAGTCATGGGCGTCGCGACCGGCCGGAATGCGGGCGG
>CAYWBS010000338.1:0-4382 GCA_964456215.1 uncultured Hyphomicrobiaceae bacterium | reverse complement strand
GCCGCCATTGCCATAGGCGTCAATGGGCGCACGCCCGGGAAAAAAGGCCTGTTCAGCCATTGGATTACTGCCGACGATGAGCTCTTTAGGCGCGGCGCGCCGCCGGCTCCTTTACCTTGGCGCCGCCAAGTCCGCTCCAGTCCCGCTTCACCCCGAGGACCAATAGTAGCGGCGCTGCTATGAAAATAGATGAATATGTGCCGACGACCACACCCCAAATCATCGCGAATGTAAATCCACGAATGACCTCGCCTCCGAATATGTAGAGGGACAGCAAGGCAATCAGCGTCGTTCCCGAAGTCAATATGGTTCGCGAAAGGGTTTCGTTGATCGAATGATCGAGCAATTCATCAAGCGGCATCTTCTTGAATTTCCGCAAATTCTCCCGCACCCGGTCGTAGACGACGACGGTATCGTTCAGCGAGTAGCCGACAATAGTGAGAATGGCGGCAATGATCGAAAGATTGAACTCAAGCTGCAGTGCCGAGAAAACGCCAATGGTCAAAAGCACGTCGTGGACGAGCGCCGCGACGGCTCCCAGCGAAAACTGCCACTCGAAGCGGAACCAGATATAGATCAGCACGGCAACAATCGCGACAATAACGGCGATCATCCCGGACTCTTTCAGCTCGGCTGATACGGTCGGCCCGACCACCTCCGTTCGCTCATAGGTGACGCTGTCGCCAAGGGCGCCCCGCACCCTTTGAACAACTGCCTGTTGCTCCTTGGCGCCACCAGGCTGGCTTTCAATTCTGATTAGGACATCCGTCGGTTTGCCGAATTCCTGAATCTGCACATCGCCCAGCCCGAGGCTGCCTATTTGGCTCCTGAGCGCACCGATATTGGCGGGCTTGCCGCCTTTGGTTTGAATATGGATCATCGTGCCGCCGCGAAAATCGATGCCGTAATTGAGACCGGCGGCCAGAAAAAGAACGACCGATAAGATGATGAGAGCTCCCGAGCCCATAAAGCTCAAATGCCTGAAAGGCACGAACGAGACCTTCGTGTCATGAGGAAAGAAATCGATGCCCTTGAGCATACTCCGCTCCTTATATCGGAACTTCGATACGCCGGCTCTGCCGGGTATTGAGCCAGAAGGCGATCATCAGCCGCGTGAGCGTAAATCCTGTGAAAACCGAGGTAACGATGCCGATCGACAAAGTGACGGCAAAACCGCGAATCGGACCCGAGCCGAGCCAAAAAAGAATAAAGGCGGCAATGAAAGTCGTTATGTTGGCGTCCAATATGGTCCCCAGGGCGCGGCTATATCCGGAATCGATCGACGCAATCGTCGACTTGCCGGAGCGCAACTCCTCGCGGACACGCTCGAAAATCAGCACGTTCGCGTCCACGGCCATACCGATCGTCAGCACGATGCCAGCGATGCCCGGCAGGGTCAGCGTTGCCTGCAATATCGAAAGAACGCCGATGATGAGTGCAATATTGACGATAAGCGCGGCATTGGCGAAGACGCCGAAGAGGCCATAGGCAAATAGAATGAATCCGACGACGGCGACCAGTCCGATAACCGCGGCAATTTCGCCCGCTGCAATCGAGTCCGCGCCGAGACTCGGGCCGACCGTGCGCTCCTCTTCAATGGTGAGTGTGGCCGGCAGGGCGCCGGAGCGGAGCTGAATGGAAAGATCGTTCACCTCCTGCACGGTAAATCTGCCGCTGATTTGTCCGGTACCGCCGAGAATGGGTTCCTGAATGACCGGTGCGGAAATGACCTTGCCGTCGAGAACTATCGCGAATGGCCGGCCGACATTATCCCGCGTCACGCGGCCGAAGCGCCGCGCCCCTCTGGTATTGAAGCGGAACGTCACGACCGGCTCGTTGGTACGCTGGTCGAAACTCGGCTGGGCATCCACCAAATCCTCGCCGCTCACGATCACTCTTTTTTTCAGGACGTATTCGACACCGTTGCCCTCAGCGGAGGGATAAATTTTCGAATCCGGTGGAACTCTGGATTCCCGCGCCCGATCGGGGGTGATCGACGGATCGACCAGTTGGAATGAAAGGGCGGCGGTCTGGCCGATCAACTTCTTGAGCCGCTGAGGATCACCGAGCCCCGGAACCTGGACAAGGATGCGCGCGTGGCCCTGGCGCTGAATGTTCGGCTCGGTCGTGCCCAGCTCGTCGACCCGCCGGCGTATCGTTTCGATGGATGAACTCAGCGCCGAATTGACGCGATCCAGGATCGCCGGCTCGGTCGGTGTGATGGTAATGAGCCCGTTTTCCCCCATTTCAATATTGAGGTCGAGACCGCCGGGGCCGGAAAACAAATTGCCCTGGAGCTGCTGCGCCAGACTTTTTACGGCCTTTAACGCTGCATCAAACTGTTCCGGATTTCGGATTCTGACCTGGACGGAATTTTTCGCGATTGCGAGACCCGTATAGCCAATTCTTTCTTTCCGCAGGACGCCACGGGCATCGTCGCGAATGGACTCGAACCATTTTTTCAAAAGCTCATCGGTGCTCATCTGCAAAAGAAGATGCGATCCCCCTTGCAGATCCAGACCAAGATGCACCTGCTTATGGGGCAACCAGTTAGGGACATTTTTGAGCGCGTCCTTGGAGAAAAGATTCGGCAAAGCGAACGCGACACCCAATACGGAAATCAAGATGACAAAAATGATTTTCCAGCGGCTGAAGTGAAGCATTGAACCAGCGGCCCCTAGGTTTGATCGCCCGAATTCAAGTCCAGGCCGTGTCTCTATTCATAGTTGATCGTGCCGGCCTTAGCTAGCTCGCCGCGGCGTCTTTTACAGGTTCGCCTTTCGCACGCACTTCGGAAATCGTGCTCTTGACCAGTTTGATCCGAACGCCTTCGGAAATCTCGACCTGCAGTTCATTTTCATCGATGACCTTTGTCACCTTGCCGATGATTCCGCCGCTCGTCACGACCGTGTCGCCGCGGCGCACGGCGGCAACCATTTCGCGGTGATCCTTGAGCCGTTTCTGCTGCGGACGGATAATGAGAAAGTACATGATCGCAAATATCAGTATGAACGGCAAAAGCGTGACGATAAAGTCGCTGCCACCCTGTGAGGACCCTTGGGCGAAAGCCGGCGTGATAAGCATTGAAATTGTCTCCCTGTTGGGATTTTTGGCGGATTCTCCGCACTTTTCGCGAATTCGGCAAATCCTTGCCATGTTCGTGGCGGCCGGGATTGAACCGGTGCGCGACTATAATCACGCGGGCAGGCATTGCAACTGTCGCCACTTGCCCAAAAACCAAAAAAAACCGCCACGAGGAGCCCTCATATGGCATAGAAACGCAATCTACGCATGGATTTACGCATAGAATATAGTTCATCGGGATACGAACTCAATCGCGGACGGATTGCGGCATCGGACCGGGGAAGGAACGAAAACGGCATGCAATATGACGACTCTCAATCCAATTTGCTGAAGCGCATAGCCGCCGCCCTGGAACGGCTGGCCCCGGCCGCGGCGCCGGCGCCTGATTTCGACAGCGCCGAGGCGTTCGTCTGGCAAGTCGACCCGGAATCGTTCGCCGCCGTGGATGAAGTCAACCGTCTGCCCCTGAGCCTGCTGAAAGGCATTGACCGGATGACGGACATATTGCTGACCAACACGGTCCGCTTCGCCCGCGGCCTGCCGGCCAATAACGCGCTTCTTTGGGGCGCCCGCGGCATGGGCAAAAGCTCGCTTGTCAAGGCCGCCCATGCCGAGGCGCAGGCCATGGTGGCGAAGGAGGCCCCTTCCGATGGCTCCCCCCTCAAGCTTGTCGAGATCCACCGCGAGGACATCGATACGCTGCCGCGCTGCCTGAGCCATCTGCGCAAGAGCCCGCACCGCTTCATTGTCTTCTGCGACGATCTTTCCTTCAATCGCGACGACACTTCGTACAAATCCCTGAAGGCCGTCCTTGAAGGCGGCATCGAGGGGCGTCCCGCCAATGTGCTTTTTTACGCCACTTCCAACCGCCGGCATCTGATGCCGCGGGATATGTTCGAGAACGAACGCTCGACGGCGATCAATCCGTCCGAGGCGGTCGAGGAAAAAGTCTCACTCTCCGACCGTTTCGGATTGTGGATCGGTTTTCACAATTGCAATCAGGCGGACTATCTGGAGATGGTCCGCGCTTACGCCAAGCATTTCGGCCTCGACTACCCCGCCGAAAAACTGGACGCGGAAGCGCGCGAATGGGCCGTCACAAGGGGCGGCCGGTCGGGCCGGGTCGCCTGGCAATTCATCCAGGATCTGGCGGGGCGGCTGGAGAAGCGGCTGGAGAGGTAGGACAGGCGCGCCCAGCACGAAAGGCCGGCACGGCGGTCCGCCCGGTTGGTGAGATGAAGTCCCGCCCCTTAAGGGGCAGCGCGGAGCGCCGAAAGATCGCGTTCCGAAATCTAAAA
>CAYWBS010000337.1:0-4384 GCA_964456215.1 uncultured Hyphomicrobiaceae bacterium | reverse complement strand
GCGCCGGGCGCTCAGCACGATCCGCCATCCCGAAAGCTGGTGCGCCCGGGTTGAGGAACAGGGCGCCGGCATCGAGGAACAAGATGAACTCGGAGCCAGTGCCCAGGCGCACGAGATGCTGCTGATGGGATTGCGGCTGCGGGAGGGGCTCGGGCTAGGCCGCCTGGTGGCACTGACGGGACTGGGCTTTGAAGCGGCTATTCTCGATGGTCTCAAAAACGATGGGTTTATCGAAGTTTGCGATGATGCTCGGTTTCTGCGTGCCACGGAGCGGGGCCGTCTGGTTCTCGATAAGCTGATAGTCGAGTTGTCCGCGGCACTTCGGCCGGTGGCAAGCGTCCGCTCCGAGCGATGAGCTGCGTGGCATGAACAGCTAGTTTGGCAGTGCCAGGCGGCGCTGCAATCGTGACGCGGGCCGGGATCCTTGCGGATACTGCCGGGTTCATCCGCCTGCCATTCACGACGATGCGGAAATATTGCACCCGGCTGCAACAATCCGGTGAGGGTTTTGGTGCGGTGAAACTTTAGAATTGGGCCTGGCCAAAGACGTTCGGCGCCGCGTCAATGACGCGGGAGCCGAATTTCTGTACTTCGAGAATGGCAAGGCCGCGCTCGGAAGAGCCGTCCGGCAGTAGACGGAACAAGCCGTCGACGCCAGCAAAGCCGCTTGGCCGCGTGATCTGAGCGGCGCTGTAACGTTTCCCGGGAGGGTTGCTGGACAAGGACACCGCAAGACTAACGGCGTCGTAAGAGAGGCTTGCAATCCGCGGCGGAACAGAACCATAAGTCTTTACGTAACGCTGTGTGAATTCGCGCCAGCCGCGCGGATCAGGCGCCGGAAACCAGCCGCCGAGCAGGGATTTTTGACGCCCGATATTGGCAAAATCCCAGCGGCCCGTCCCCATCAGCTGAACGGCCTTGGTATCGATTTCAAAATAAGGGATCAGCGGTGAAAGCGTGGGGAGCGTATCGGAACCGCCGGGGATCAGCAAAGCGTCGATCTGCGCATTGCCATTCTTCGCGGCCTCGGAAACTTTTCGCGCCGGCTCCAACATTCCGTTGGCATCGAGCGGGTAGGTCTCGACGGCGAGGACCTGGGCGCCATTGGCGCTGACGGCTTTTTGGAATGCCGCCCGGACGACCCGGCCGTAGGCGGTGTCCGGAACCAATGCGACGAAATTCTTCTTCCCCTTGGCCACGGCGTAAGACACAATTCTCGGGACATCGCGGCCAGCCAGGAAACTCAGAAGATAGACGCCGTTTCCGGCAACGCTCTCATCGGAGGAAAATCCAATCACCGGCACGTTCGCTCGTCGGGCAATGGGAGCGACCGAAACCACCGATTTGGCGAAAAGAGGTCCGATGATCAGCTCGGCGCCTCTCTTTATCGCTGATTCGGCAGCCTCCCGGGCGCCTTCGGGCGTGCCTTTCGTATCTTTGGTGATCAGGACTATGTTTGGATTATCAAACTCGAAAAGGGCAAGCTCGCCGGCTTGTTTCATCGCCTTCGCGACATTGGCCGTGTTGCCTTTCGCCGAGAGCGGCAACAGGACCGCGACTTTCACATTGCTGTGCTGCTTGTCACGTTTTGTGGCGTCCGGCTGGAAATTCGGATCGTTCACGGATCCCGAAATCAGCGCCTGTCTGCCACCGCCAGCGGCGCATGCAGCAAGGAACCACGCTCCCGCCAAGCACACAATCGTTCGCCGGGTGAAGGGAATTAGCGATTTGAAGACGGCATCGTGCCCCATTATTTTGTCTTCCGCGCGATCGCTGCACATGTTGCGCCGCGCTCCGATCGCGTTAGTGCCCCTCAATTTCGAGGCCGGAACCGATTGCGAAACTTAAACTCCGCCCCCATGCTGGCGCAGATTAGGAGCAGACTATGGCCGGATCATGTTATGAAAAATGATAACATCCGGATTCGCGGCATTTGGCAACCCCTTTGGTCAAACGGCGTCCGGGTTAAAGGTTTGAGTCTTCAATGAGAATCGTATCTGAAAATTGTCGGCCCGGCGTTGTGGACTGCGCCAGCGTGACATTCATTATTTTGGGCTGAAATTGTCTTGCACAGGTGACAGGACGAGCGCGGCCACCAAGACGGTGCTGTTGCGGCAAAAGGCCGGGGAGGCGCTTGCGCACTTGCTCGAGTCGCCGCTCCAAAGCGGGCTCTATCTTGTTGCGACGCCGATCGGCAATCTCGGCGACATTTCAATCCGTGCGCTCAGCGTTCTTGCGCGGTCCAATATCATCTATTGCGAGAATCCGCATCATTCCCGAAAGCTGCTCAACCATTATGCGATCAGGTCTGAAATTGGCGCTTATCATGAGCATAACGCGGGGCGCGTGCGCCCGGCGATCTTTGCCCGCCTGGCCGCCGGTCAATCGGTGGCCTTGATCTCCGATGCCGGGACGCCGCTAATTTCGGATCCGGGCTATAAGCTCGTTCGCGACGCGCAAGCCGAGGGGTTTCGCGTCCACGTGGTGCCAGGCCCGTCGGCGCCCATTTCCGCGCTTTCCGTTTCCGGCCTTCCGACCGACCGGTTCTTCTTCGAGGGGTTTCTGCCCGCCAAGCAGGCGCAACGCAGGCGACGCCTTAACGAGCTCTCCGAGCTGCCGGCAACCCTCGTCCTTTTTGAGACGGCGCAACGTTTGGCCGCAAGCCTGGCGGATATGGCGGAGATTCTGGGAAACCGGGAGGCTGCTCTCGTCAAGGAGTTGACAAAGATCCATGAAGCGGTTGAGCGCAGGGCTCTCGACGCGCTCGCCGGCGCGTTTTGCGGCGTCGATGCGAAGGGCGAGTACGTTATCGTCGTCGCGCCGCCTGAGGAAGATGATGCCGATGATGGGGAAATTCGGGCGCGCCTGCGGCCGGCACTCGCTGCCAAGAGCCTTCGCGATGCGGTTGACGAGATTGCAGATCAGTTGAACGTTCGCCGCAAGCGCGTCTATAAACTCGCTCTCGAAATGCAGGCGGAAGAGAAGAAATGAAGCCGGCCGCGAGGCAGACTGGTCGCTGGATGTCGCGAAAGCGGCGCCGGCGGCGTTCCTACCGCAAGGGTCATTGGGCCGAACACGTGGCCGCTGCTTATCTCATGGTCAATGGCTATCGCATCCTGAACCGGCGCTTTAGCTGCCCGGTGGGCGAAATCGATCTTGTCGCCGCCCGCGGCCGCCGCCTGGCTTTTGTCGAGGTCAAGGTACGCCCAAGCCTCGACGCCGCGCTTTGGGCTGTGACGCCCCGCCAGCAAAGCCGGATTTCGCGTGCCGCGGCCTATTGGCTCAAATCCCGCCGGGACGCAACCAGCCGTGACATATCCTTTGACGTCGTCGCACTGGCTCCATGGCGATGGCCCCGCCACGTCAGCAATGCGTTTTTCGTTTGATGCCCGGCCGCGATTCGCCAGCAGTGCCCGTTGTTTTCAGGCGAGATCCGCGAAGGTTTGCCGGCGCGGTCGAGCCGCCCTTAAGGAGTAAATTTCCATGGCGCTGAAAGCAGCCTTTCAAATGGATCCGATCGACAAGATTGATATCCGCGGAGATTCCACTTTCGCGTTGCTGCTCGAAGCGCAGCGCCGTAGTCATGAGCTTTTCTATTATGAGCCGGCAGCACTGTCCATGTCGGAGGGCCGACTGTTGGCGGCCGGTCGTCCGATCGAGGTCAAAGATCAGAGAGACGATCACTACCGGCTCGGAGCGGCAGTCCGTGCCGATCTATCGGAGTTTGACGTTGTCCATCTTCGCCAGGACCCGCCATTCGACATGAGCTACATTACGACCACGCATCTGCTCGAAAAAATTCACCCGAAGACGGTGGTCGTAAATGATCCCGCCCATGTGAGAAATGCGCCGGAAAAGCTCTTCGTTACCGAATATCTGGATTTCATGCCGCCGACACTGATCACCCGGTCCGCGGATGATGTAAAAGCATTCAGGGCGGAACATAGGGATATTATTGTCAAGCCGCTTTATGGCAATGGCGGCGAGGCGGTATTCCGCATTGTGCCCGAAGACCGGAATTTCGCGTCCCTCGTGGAGCTTTTTCAAACCGTCTTCAAGGAGCCCTTCATCGTTCAGAAATATCTCCCTGCCGTGCGCGAAGGCGACAAGCGGATAATTCTGGTCGATGGGGAGGTCGCCGGCGCCATCAACCGCATTCCGGCGGATGATGATACCCGCTCCAACTTGCATGTCGGCGGCAAGCCGGTGCCGGTGGAATTGACGGCCCGCGACCGGGATATCTGCGCCGCCCTTGGCCCGGAGCTCAAAAGGCGCGGCCTGATTTTCACCGGTATCGACGTGATCGGGGCCTATCTCATTGAGATCAATGTCACCTCGCCGACCGGAATACGGGAAGGGAAGCGCTTTGGCGGCAACGACATCG
>CAYWBS010000336.1:0-4389 GCA_964456215.1 uncultured Hyphomicrobiaceae bacterium | reverse complement strand
GTCGCACGGTACCGCCGGCAAGCTTGTCCAAAGCATTCCTTATATTCGCCAGCGAGCATCCGAAACTGCCGTAGATCCTGAGCTGCTGCTGAAACAGGTGATAAAGATTGGTCTTCGCCTCGACGCCGGAAGTCGATCCGCAGATAACCAATCGGCCTCCCTTGCGGAGCGAGAACAGGCTCGCCGCCCAGGTTTCCGCGCCGACATGCTCGAATACGACGTCGACGCCCTTCTTACGCGTGAGTTTTCGAACGGCTCCCTCAAATCGCTCTTTTTGATAGTTGATTACGTGATCGGCGCCGAGGTCGAGCGCTTTTTGCTTCTTTTCATCGCTTCCGACCGTCGTGATAACGGTGGTGCCCGTCGCCTTGGCCAGCTGGATCGCGGCGGTTCCGATGCCGCTGCCGCCGGCCTGAATAAGGATCGTTTCGCCGTCCTGAAGTTTTGCGTTGTCGAACAGCATATGCTCGACCGTCCCGAAGGTCACCGGCGCGCATGCCGCGGCAATGGGATCAAGCCCCGCGGGCACGGGCACCGCCAGGCGGGCCGGCATATTCATCCTTTCCTGGGCGAAACCGTCGATGTGGAAGCCGTAAATGCCCCGAACGTCTTCGCAGAGATTGTCCCGCCCTTCGCGGCATGGCCGGCACGCGGCGCAGGTTTGGGCTCCATATAGGGCAACCAGCCGGCCTTCCTGAAGGTCTTCGACTTCCGCTCCGACGGCCACGATCTCGCCAGCCGCTTCCGCGCCGATGACGATCGGAAGGTCGCGCCGCGCGAACGCCATTCCGCGCCAGCCCCAGACATCGATATGATTCAAGGCCACCGCCCGAATTCGGACTTGCACCTCGCCAGCACCAGGCGGCGCCGGCGGAGCGATGTCGGCGATCTCCAGTTTCCGTTCCTCTGCCAATCTCAATGCCCGCATTGCGCTCCGAATTCCCGATTTCAAAGCCACGTCCGACATTGGTCACGCACCGAGAGCGATCCCCGCACTCAATCCGCCATCGACCGCAAGCACGCTTCCCGTGATGTAAGCTGCCTCAGGCGCCATAAGGTGGTTTACCAGCGCCGCGATTTCGCCTGGCTGGGCGAACCGGCCCACCGGAATCTGTTTTTCGAGTGCCCGGCGGAAGGCCGCATAGGGTTCCATGAGCTCGGTGTCGACGTAGCCGGGCGCGACAAAGTTTACCGTCACGCCTTTGCGGGCGAGTTCGACGGCCGCGGTGCGCACATAGCTGAGCATCGCCCCCTTTGTCGCCGCATACGCGGAATTCCCCGACATGCCATGGAGAGCGGCGATTGATCCCATGCCGACAATGCGCCCGGCGCGCGCCGGCACCATTTGCCGAATGGCTCCTTTCACCAGACGCGTGAGGGCCCAAAAATTGACCTGCATCGCAGTTTCGGCGCGATCCTGATCGAGCATCGCCGCCAGCGCATCGCAGGACTGGCCGGCATTGTGAACGAGCCCATAAAGCCCGTCCGTTTCCGACAGTTCGTCTGCGAAAGCGCCGACGCCGCCTTTGTCGCCGAAATCCACCCCATGGATTGAAAACTCCTGCCGCGGCCAATTCGATTGCAATTCCGCGACAAGCGACCGCGCCTCGGATTCGGAGTTGTGAAAGGTAAACCGAACATTGTAGCCCGCCGCGGCGAGAGTGCGGACAATCTCCCGTCCGATACCCCGGCTTCCGCCGGTCACGGCGATCTGTTTTTTGCTTTCAGGCTGCCCCATGGCGATTCCTGCCGGTTCAGGCAGGCTCCCCGGCAAGAATGAGGCAGACATTCTGGCCGCCAAATCCAAACGAATCCGAGAGGACGATATGGACGTCTTTGTTTCGCTTCTCATTGGGCACGACGTCGAGCGGCAATTCCGGGTCCGGCACTTCGTAATTGATGGTAGGCGGTATGGTTCCTGTCCGGATGGTCATGACGGAGAACGCCGCCTCGACGGCTCCCGCGGCGGTGAGCGCATGGCCGATCATGGATTTGTTGGAACTGATCGGCGTTTCCGCCAGCCGATCCCCGAATACCGCCGCAAGCGACAAATACTCCATCTTGTCGTTCTCCGGCGTTCCGGTGCCGTGGGCATTGATGTAGTCGATATCGCCCGGCTCCACGTCGGCGTCTTCGAGCGCATTGCGAATGGCGCCGATGATCGATGATCCGTCCGGTTTCGAGCGCGTTCGATGAAAATCGTCGGCCCGCTCTCCGCAGCCGCGGACGACACCCAATATTGTGGCGCCGCGCGCCTTGGCCGAACAGTAGGACTCCAGGACAAAGGCCGCCGCGCCTTCGGCCATGACGAAGCCGTCGCGGTTTTTCGAGAACGGCTTTGCCGCCTTTTCCGGCGGCTCATTCTGCGTCGAAAGGGCCGAGAGGAGCAAGAACCTGATAAGGGCCTCGGGGTGGACGGATCCGTCCGTGCCGATGCAGAGCGCGGCATCGGTCTCACCGCGCCGAACGGCCTCGACGCCAAGCTGGAGTGATGTCGCGCCGGAGGCGCAGGCGGTCGAAAGCGAGATGGGCAGACCACGCGTGCCGAAGCGGCTGGCAAGCCTTTCCCCTGCATAGGCAAACTGAAACCGGGCATGGAGGTCGCGAAAGTCGTTTGCACGGGCGGCGGCGAGCATTCGCCCATAGCCCACGTCAAGCCCGCCATTCTTGCCGGCCGCATACAAGGTCCGGCGTGCCGACCATTCCGTTTCGGCGGGAGGCGTCGCCAGGAACAACGGACCCGGAAAGGACGAAGCCGATCCAATGTTCGACTGCGCGATCGCTTCCTCGGCGGCTTCGGTTGCAAAAGCGACCGCGAGCTCGGGCGCGGTCATCGGATCGGCGCCAAGAAAATCAATCGTGCCGGCGACGGTCGTGCCTAGGGACTCCGTCGGGAACCGCGTAATCTTATGAATACCGGACCGCCCTTCGGTCAGAGCACGCCAATTGTCTTCCCGCCCCTGACCGAGGGACGTTATTATTCCGATGCCGGTGATGGCAACGACCGGCCGCTTCTTTCTATCGCGGAGCATGTCACGCATCTCGGTTGCCTGCCTCATCTGCCCGCGGCATTACTGGATCGCCTCGATCAGGGCCATTGCTTCCCCGCGCCAGTGCCCCCAACTGGTTGTGAGGACCCGGTCCAAACTGCCGGAATACGGTTTTTCAAATCCGCAATGGTCGAAAGGTGCATAGAAGCGACCCTCGGAGAGGGCCATTGCCGCGAGGGCGACGCTTACCGGGAATTGCGCTTCGACGGAATGGCCGAGCATGGTTCCGGTGGCGCGCGCGGCGATATCGAAGCCCTCCTTTTGCAATTCCTCAAAAAAGCGCCGCTCCTCGCCGGCAATGGGCTCGGCTCCGCATGACCCCGAAAGGACAGCGAGAGGTCCTCTCCGAAGGCGATCGCGCAACAGGTCGAATTGTTTCATTGCATTCGCTCTCGGTGCGCCGGGAGAGCGGTCGCAGCGGTCCGCCAGCACGTCATGGAGTCTGGCGTAAGGCCGCGCCTGGCGCTCCAGGGCATGGCTCCGGGCCTCCAGAACGAGAAATGCCGCGGCGCTGCCGGTCACGATCCCGCCGCCTTCTCCCTGCCTTTCCCAAAGAGGCTTGTATGCCCCCGACCACAGGTAGCGGCCGAATTCGAACAAGAGCTGCATGTCCGGCCGTTCGGCGTTGTATGCACCGCCGACGAGGCACAGGTCCGACTGCCCGGCGGCGATCTTGCGCACCGCAACCTCCGTCGCCGCAACGCCCGCCATTTCTTCACCCATAAAGGTCCGTGACGACCTGGAGAGCTTGTGAACGATGGAGATATTTCCGGCCAGCAAATTCGAGAGCTGGGCAAGAAAGAGCGTTGGACGCAATTGAGTCGATAGCGCTTCGTTTAGGAAATCGTCCGGATCGTTCCGCCCTTCGCTTTCTTCGAGAATCGCAGAATCGACGCCGCAGTCCCGTTCGCCGCCGTCCGCGGCGACGATCATATCGGTCTTCTCGAGCAAGTCAGGCCGGCCCGCGATTCCGGCATCAGCCAGGGCCATCCCGGCCGCATAGGTCCCCAGTTTTTGCCATTGCCCCATCTGACGCTGATCGCCTCGCCGGGGAATTTGTTTGGAGAAGTCCACATTGGTTAGAGGATGCACGGGGTAGGGGGCGTAAGTGGTCTCATCCAGAACCGGCCGCGGATCAGCGCCATTCGCCAAGCATTGCCAATGGCTCTCCCATCCCTCGCCGAGGGAGCTGATCAGGCCTATGCCGGTTATCCAGACGTCTTCGCGTTGTTCCTCAGGCATGATGTAGCTGTGTGATTGGAAGGCCCATCTTCCCGGCCTTCTCGCGCAGGTGGCGCATTAACCCGGGTTCTTCCAGGGGCAATGTCTTAAAGGTCAG
>CAYWBS010000335.1:0-4417 GCA_964456215.1 uncultured Hyphomicrobiaceae bacterium | reverse complement strand
ATATCGACAAAGCGGTGTCGGTCCTGACCGGGCTGATTAAGGCCGACGGGCGGACGCTCGGCGATCCCGCAGCGAAGGTCGTGGTCAAGGATTTCGGGGAGAGCTCGGTCGATCTGGAGGCTCGGGCCTGGGTGCGGCGCGAGGATTTTTGGGATTACAGGTTCGATCTTATCCGCGCCGCGAAATATGCCTTTGACCGGGAAGGGATCACCATTCCCTATCCGCATCGGCAGATTATTTCACAGCCGGTCGCCAGCGGTAAGAGCCCAAGGCAAGCGGCATAGGATATGCGCACGTGGACGCTTGCGCATCAGAGCGTTCTGGCGACCCGGAAGCCGACGATGTTCATACGGTCGGCCGGCGCGGTTGCGTAGCGGTTTCCGGCGTGCAGGACCCGGGGACCGTAGCTCCAGGCACCGCTGCGAAGAACGCGCGGACAATCCGGGGCATCCGGGACCGGGCGGCCATCCGCCGGCGCGCCATCATAGCTTTCCCGGTAACAGTCCTGCACCCATTCCAGGGCGTTGCCATGCATGTCGTAGAGGCCAAAACCGTTCGGCGCGTACTGGCCGACCGGAACCGTCTTATTGCCGTCATTCGCTTTCGATGAATCGTACTCATGTCCCCAATGATATTGGGTCGTCATGCCGGCGCGTGCCGCGTACTCCCATTCGGCCTCGCTCAGGAGCCTGTAGGGCTTGCCTGGCACTTTGGAATTGAGCCAGGCGACGAATGTCTTGGCATCATGCCATGATACCTCGATCACCGGCCGGCGGCCCTTGCCCCAGCCATTGTCGCCGCCGGACTTGGTGACAGGACCATCGTCGCAGACGGCTTCCGCCACGCAGGCTTCCCACTCCTCCCATGTCACCTCGTATTTTCCGGCGGCGAAGGGCTTGGCGATCGTCACCGGATGCACCGGCTTTTCATCGTAACGTCCGCCAGTCGAGCCCATCATGAAATGGCCCTTCGGGACGACAACCATCTCCGGGCAGGCCGGGCAGTCGCGGAAGGTCGCGCCCGGTCCGGATTTCGCATCGTCGCAAAATGAGGTCGCGCTGAGCGCGCAACAAAGCGCACCAGCCAAGAATACTGTCAAAAACCAGGGAGGTGATGGCGGCTTCATGATTTGCAACATTTGAACGGTAAACCGCAATAGCAACCCTCATCATATCGTAACCGGCGGCTCCGCGGCAACGGCCTCTTCCTGCCCTTCACCGGCAAACCAGACTTCAGGAACGCCGTCCGGTCCATCTTCGAGAGCGGAACTTTGAGCGGATGGCGACGTCTTGCCTTATGTGTTCAGGCCTCTAGCTAAGAGACAGGGCTCCAACTTGCGGCGACCGCCGCAGCCAACCTTATTGAGGCGGAAGGTCTCTATGAGTCGTCTGGAGAGTGGGGGGAGACAGGGAACACCCACGCGGCCGCCGTCCATGGCGACGGTTCGTGCCGGTTCTCGAAGTTCGGTCGGACGGAAGACTGCTGCGGTCGTTACCGCTTGGCGCCACGCGCCGGGCGCCTGCGGCCCGGCATCACGCCCTCTCGCTGCGCCCGCTTGCGGGCCAGCTTGCGCGCCCGGCGGATGGCTTCCGCCTTTTCCCGTGCACGCTTTTCGGACGGCTTTTCGTAATAATTGCGCAGCTTCATTTCCCGGAAGATGCCTTCTCTCTGCATCTTCTTTTTCAAAGCTTTCAGCGCTTGATCAACATTGTTGTCGCGAACGTGAACTTGCACGCGTGATATCCTCGCTCTCTTCACATCTGATTTTCGGCTTTGCGCACCGGGGCCTTTCACCTTCTGATGTCAGGCGCCGCAATCCCCGGCAATCGGCCAAGGTCTAACAAATACCGCACAAAATGTCCAGGGCATGGACCGTGGCAGGGAATTGTTTCGGGAAGGTAAAGGGACCCCGCGCGCGCACCGCTCACGACGTCTTGGCGATGACCGCCTCGATCAGGCGGACCGCATCTTCCGAATTCCATTCCGCCGGCCCGGTGATGCGGCCGATTTCCTGGCCCGCGCGGTTCAGAAGCAGCGTTGTCGGCATTCCGAACGCCTTCAGCGCGATGGCGGCTTTCGCCGTGCCGTCATTGTAAAGCACGAGCGACTTGACGTTTATCTTCTTCAGGAATTGGCTGGCCTTCTCCAGGCCGTCGCGGTCAATGCTGACGGCGACGACGTCGAACTGGTCGCCGCCAAGGCGCGCCTTCAAGGCATCGAGGCCGGGCATTTCCTTGCGGCAGGGCGCGCACCAGGTGGCCCAGAGGTTGAGGAGGACGATTTTGCCTTTCCAATCGGAAAGCGTCAGCTCCCGGTTGTCCGCATCGGCGAATTTAACCTCCGGGACCTCCCGCGGCGCTTTATGGACGACAAAGGCGGCAAGCTCGCCCCTGTTCAATCCGGCGATGCCGTAGGGACCCGATCCGGCGGTCTTTTCCGCCGCCTCGCCGGACGGCGGCGCCGGTTTCGGCGGCGCTGATTTTTCCGCGACCGGCTCCAGCGCGCGGTTTGCATCATTGCCAGAAAGCCTATAGTTCACGTATACCGCGAAATACCCAGCGAGTGCCGCCACCAGGGCGGCGACGATATAGGTCACCGGTGAAATCTTAATCTTCTGATCAGAGTGCGGCTCTGTGCCCATGGATCTTTATCTTCGGATGCCGATTGACAATGACGAACAAAATGTGGGGCGGGCGATTCGCCTCTGGACCCTCTGACATCATGGAGGAAATTAACGCCTCCATTCAATTCGACAAGCGCTTATACGCTCAAGATATCGCCGGCTCCAGGGCGCATTGCGAAATGCTGGCCGAAACCGGAATTGTTTCACGCCAGGATGCCGACAAGATCCTTCGGGGTCTAGACACGATTTTGTCAGAAATCGAAAATGGTGAATTCAAGTTCAGCCGGGCGCTTGAAGATATCCATATGAATATCGAGGCGCGGCTTGCGGAACTCATCGGCCCCGCCGCCGGCAGGCTGCACACGGCGCGGTCGCGGAACGATCAGGTGGCCACGGATTTCCGCCTGTATATGCGCGACTGCATCGACCATATCGACACCCAGCTCAGGGATATGCAGCTTGCGCTCGCCCATAAGGCCTACAAGTTCGCCGCCGCCGTGATGCCGGGCTTTACCCATTTGCAGACGGCGCAGCCCGTCACCTTCGGCCATCATTGCCTGGCCTATGTGGAAATGATCGCCCGCGACCGGGGGCGCTTCGCCGATGCCCGAAAGCGCCTCAACGAATGCCCGCTCGGGGCGGCGGCGCTCGCCGGCACGTCTTTTCCGATCGACCGTCGGCAGACCGCCTCGGCGCTGGGCTTCGACCGGCCGGCGGCGAATTCCCTCGATGCCGTCTCCGACCGCGATTTCGCGCTCGAAACGCTCGCCGCCGCGGCGATATCGGCGACACATCTTTCCAGGCTCGCCGAAGAGATCGTCCTGTGGGCGTCGCCGGCGTTCGGTTTCGTGACCCTCACCGACCGGTTCACGACCGGCTCGTCGATCATGCCGCAGAAGCGCAACCCGGACGCCGCGGAGCTGGTCAGGGCGAAGGTCGGCCGGATCGCGGCCGCCTTCAACGGCCTGCTGATCGTCATGAAGGGCCTGCCGCTCGCCTATTCGAAGGACATGCAGGAGGACAAGGAGCCGGCTTTCGACGCGCTGGACAGCTTTTCGCTCGCCCTGGCGGCGATGACCGGGATGATCGCTGATCTTGAGCCGAATACCACGGCCATGAGGAAAAGCGCTGGGCGCGCCTATTCCACAGCCACGGATCTTGCCGATTGGCTGGTCCGGGTGGCGGGACTGCCATTCCGCGAGGCCCATCGCGTGACCGGCGAAATCGTCGCCGCGGCGGAGGCTGCCCGCGTGCCGCTGCACCGCCTGGGTCTTGAAAAAATGCAAGCCATCGAACCGGGGATCACGGACGATGTTTTTGCCGTGTTGACGGTCATCAACTCGGTCAAAAGCCGGACGAGCTATGGCGGGACGGCGCCGAAAAGCGTCCGGAAATTCTCCAGGAGCTGGATAAAGCGGTTGGAAAAAGAAGCCGGATCGCGGTAAAAGAACACATAACAACAAATCGTACTGTCTCGGTTTGGGTGGGCTATCAGAAGGACATTGTCCGATGGCGAGCGTTTTACGCGTAATTGCTTCCGTGGCTATCCTGGCAGCGGCGGGTCTTGCGGCATGCGGCATCAAGGGACCGCCCGAGCCGCCGCCACAGGCCAAAAAGGCGGGAACGTCCAAGACCGGCGCCGGCACGCCGGGCACGGAGAGCAAGGACGCGCAGCATCGGCCCTTCATATTCGACCGTCTCCTCCGGTAGGTCGCGCGGCTTCCGAATTGGCGGTCATTGCGCAAACGGCTCCTTTTGCAAACCTGATGGGCGTTCTTCCGGTGCGTATCAATT
>CAYWBS010000334.1:0-4434 GCA_964456215.1 uncultured Hyphomicrobiaceae bacterium | reverse complement strand
TGTCCGCCCTGATGCCGCTGCCGCGGGCGCATCTCTATTTGCCTGAAGAACCGGCATCGGCGGCAATTCACGTCAAGGATTTCGTCGGCGTCGATTTTGCGTCCTGGGATGGGCGGGAATTGACGGTGGTGTTCATCGATACCGGCAATACGCCGACGCCAATGCAGAAGGCCGCCCGCTTGCGGCTGCGCCGTCCGGGCGTCCGAATATGCGACCTTCCGGCCAAAGCCCTTTTGCGAAGCGAAGGCGACGCTTTGCTCGCCAAACTCGGTTCCGGTTTTAAGCACTTTTGGCACGGCGATCCGATTCCTCTGAGTCCGTTTCGCGGCGGCAGCGTTGCCGATCCAATTCCCGCTCCGCCAAAATCCCCATCAAATTAAAAACAAGGGCGATTAGTGAGAGGCAAAATTCAGATGTCCATTTCCAGGATGTAGAACCCGCCCTTCCAGCGGTCGACGGCATAGACCAAGGCGTTCTCGTCGACATAGACATCATTGATCTGGATGGCTCCGGGGTGCGTTCCCTCCGGCGTCTCGGGAACGTAATAGGCGATCTCCCGCGGTTCATAGGGGTCGGCGATGTTGTGAACACGGACGCCGCCGTTGAAATATGTGCCGACAATGATTTCGCTGGAGCGGAAGGACGGGCCGGGACGGTTTTCGTGTACATTGTGGGCTCCGTAGCGTCCGCCGCGCGGCGCGAATTCCTCGACAGGGGGCATCGGCAGCGTCGCCAGCGGCACAAGATTATTCTCGACGCCGGCATCGACGATCCAGACGCGCTTCGGCCAGTCTTCGCCGGCGTCACGGATGCATTCGTCGGTGACCACCAGCAGATCCCGATCGAAAAGCGGCAGCACCGTATGGCAGAATCCGTTGGCAGGCGGATGCGGGTTCCAATGGCTGGCCAGCTTCGGACTGGATTTGTCGCCAATGTCGAGGATGACGACGCCGCCGTCCAGATAGCCGATATAGGCGCGGTCGGGCCGCTCCGGGTAAACATTGGTGTTGTGCGCCCGCCAGCCCTCGCTGAATCGCGGATGACGCGGCGGCACCGGGGCGTCGTCCCCCTCCCGGGTTCCCGGCAGCCACCAGAAGCACGCCTCGCGCGGCTTGGCCGGATCGCTGACATCGAGCATCAGGAACGGCTGGTCGTCCCATTTTTCGCGCGGCTGGTAGTCGGGCAGGGGTCCGGCGCAGGTCAGCCAGCCCTCTTCCACGAACCACACCTGGTGAACGCCGCGCGACCAGGGGCTCGAACAATCGAAAAAACCGATGGATACTGGCTGCTCGGGCATCGAGATATCGAACATTTCGACGCCCGCCGGCTTGTCGCCCCGGTTCACGACCTGATAGGCGACGGCCATCAGGTCGCCGACGACCTCCAGCGAGTTCGAGCGGACCGTATTATGCGCGATGTCGGTCTGCACGATGACTTTCGGCTTGCGGGGATCGGTCACATCGACACCGGTGAAATTTTTCGGCGCGCATTCATGGGCCATCCACAAGATCCGGCGTCCGTCCCTGGTGAGCTGGAGGCTGATACCCTCGCCCATATTGCCGTTACCGAGGAGAGCATCATGGGCAATAAGACGCATATTCAGTGATTCTGTTTTGGACATCGGATATCCTCAATGGAAATTTGGCGTTGAGAGGTAAGAGACGGTTTCGGCCAGGAAAGGCTAATGGAAGACACGATGATCCCCGTGACCATCATTACCGGATTTCTCGGCAGCGGCAAAACGACAATTCTCAATCGTTTGCTCCGCGACAAGCGGTTGACCGATACCGCCGTCATCGTCAACGAATTCGGCGAAATCGGAATTGATCACCTGCTGGTGGAAAGCGCCCTGGATCAGATCGTGCTGATGGACAATGGCTGCCTGTGCTGCACCGTTCGCGGGGCGCTCGTCGACACGCTTGAGGATTTGCTGCGCCGCGTGCGGGAAGGCAAAATACCGGCGTTCAGGGAGGTCATGATCGAGACGACCGGACTTGCCGATCCCGGACCCATTATCCAGTCCCTGATTACGGATGCGGCCATGGCCAGGGACTTTTCGCTGCGCGGCATCGTCGCCACCGTCGATGGCGTCAGCGGCGCGGCAACGCTCGAAGAATTTGACGAGGCCCGCGCCCAGGCGGCGATGGCGGATCTGCTGCTGGTGACCAAGGCCGACATGGCGGAAGCGCGCGTCGAAGATGTCACGCAATCCCTCAAGGCTTTGAATCCCGGCGCGGAAATCCATTTGGTCCGCAATGGCGAGGTCGATCCGGCATTGGTCTTGAGCTTGAAAGGGGCAGACGGCGTGCCCGGCGAATTGCAAACGGCGGAAGCGGCGGCGCATGGCGCCGGGCAAGCGCGCGATCACGTCCATACTCACCAACGTCCCGGTGGTCACGGTTCGCCGGACCACGTCCATGAAAGCCATGGTCACAATTGGAACATCCAATCGGCGTCGATCATCATCGACGAGCCGCTGGATTGGAGCGTTGTCAGCGGCTGGCTCGAATGGATCACGGCGCTCAGGGGTCCGGACATATTGCGCATCAAGGGGCTGATCAGCGTCGCCGGGCTCGACGGCCCGGTTCTGGTGCACGGCGTTCAGCAGGTGTTTCATCCGCCGCGAATGCTTGCCGCCTGGCCGGGAGATGATCGCCGCAGCAGAATCATCATCATCGCCAGAGACATACCGGAAAAAGCGCTGCGCCAGTCGCTCCCGACTTTCAGCGCGACCGTTCAGGCGGCATAGCGTCTTAGGCTTTGGGTACATTCTCTGGCACGGCCTTGGGAGCGATTTCCCAGGCCTTTGGTTTGAATGCGAAATAGAGCGCGGCAATAATCATCAGGACGATAATCACGGAAATCGGCCGTCCGGCGATATAGACGAACGGATTGCCGTCCGAAACGGTCATCATGTCGCGGAAGCCGTTTTCCGCGATCGGGCCAAGGATCAGGCCAAGCAGAATTCCGGCTGGCGAAAACCGGAATTTCTGCCCGTAATAACCAAGGACGCCAAATCCGATCATGATCCAGATATTGTGGATATTGTTCGTGCCGGCAAAGGTGCCGATGACGCTGAAGACAAGAATAAGGGGGCCGATGAGCCCACGGGGAAAGAGCGTGAGATATGCCATAATGCGCGCGAGTATGGCGGCGACGACCCCCATCAAGAGATTGGCGAAAAGAAATCCCCACATGATCGTGTAAATCACTTCCGGCCGCGCCGTGAAGAGTCGCATACCTGGCTGCAAGCCGTGGATCATCAGCGCGCCGAAGATGACGGCAGCGGAAATGCCGCCGGGTATGCCAAGCACGAACATCGGGATCAAAGATGTCCCGGTGACGCCGTTGTTCGAGCCTTCCGTCGCCGCCAGCCCCTTGATCTCGCCCTTGCCGAACTGGTCCCCGGGCTTGGCGTTGCTGACCTCCCAGGCATAGGCGACCCATTGGCCGACACTGGCGCCGGCGGCGGGAATAATGCCCATGACCAGCCCGGTGATCCAGCCGCGCATCAATGACCAGCGCACATGCGCGATCTCGCGAAAGCTCGGCCAGACGTTCCAGCTCAGCCGGGTGGTGCCGGAAATCGTGCCCGTCGTCCTGCCCTCGCAGAGTTCCAGGCCCTGGGCGAAAGCGAAGAGACCGACAATGGCGGGCAGGATTTCGAGACCGCCCTCAAAGCCGATATAGCCGAACGTGTAGCGCGGAAACCCGGAATAGGTGTCAACGCCGAATGTCGACAGGATCAAGCCGAGAAATCCGGCGATCAGACCGCGGTAAAGGGCGCCGAACGTCACGGCGGCGATCGAGGTAAGCCCAAGCAGGGCAACGAGAAAGAATTCGGAAGGACCGAAAAGAAGCGAAAATTCCGCCAGCGGCGGCGACAGCAGCATGAGCGCGATGCCCGATATGACGCCGCCGACGACCGAGGCAAATGTCGAAATCCGGATCGCCTCGACCGCCTTGCCGCGCTTGGTCAGCTCGTAGCCTTCAATAGCGGATGCGGCCGACGCCGATGTGCCCGGCGCCCTGAGCAGGATTGCCGAAAACGATCCGCCGTAAATTCCGGCCGCGTAGCAGGAAACCAGCAGGATGATCGCCGTATCCGGCGGCAATTTGAATGAAATGGGGATCATCAGAGCGATCGCCATAGGCGGGCTCAGACCCGGAATTGCGCCGATGACAAGGCCGACCGAGACCCCGACAAGCATCGCACTCATATTTGCGAAAGTCAGAACGTTGAGCGCATAGCCGAAAATTTCCACGCCCATTGAGCTCATCTCCCCGTCCGGCGGATGTCGCGGAATTGGCCCGGCATCAAATCAAGATTCCCCGCGGCATATCCGCGTGCAGGAAAAGCTCAAAAAACGCGTACATGAGAGGAAAGGTGACAAGCGCCGTCAGTGCTATGATCTTGAGGTTCCGTACGCCTAC
>CAYWBS010000333.1:0-4436 GCA_964456215.1 uncultured Hyphomicrobiaceae bacterium | reverse complement strand
TATGGCACAAGAACCGTCCGTCCGATGATGCGGGCGCTTCTGAGATCGTCGAGCGCCTGGTTCGCTTCTGTGAGGGGCCGCATGGTGACCGGAATTGGCGCAATTTTGCGCCGGCGTGCAAAGTCAAGCATTTCCTGCGCCTCGTGCAGCGAACCGACATAGCTGCCTTCGATGGCTACGGATCGGAACGGAAAATAGGGAAGGGGGTAAGTGAATTCTCCGCCGTAGAGTCCGGCAACGACCAATTTGCCGCCTTTCTGCAGCATCGCAATGGCCAGCCCCGCTGTTTTCGGATTGCCCACAAAGTCCACCGCGCCGGCAACGCCGCCTGTTTCCGTCATGATTTCATTCCGGTGCGCCCGGTCTCCGGGGTCGAAGGTGTGGCCGGCTCCCATCGATAGGGCTTCTGCCCGTTTGCCGGCATCAATCTCGGCGACGATCGGCGGCCTCTCAAAGAATTCGAGAGAAAAGCGCAGCGCCATCATTCCAACGCCGCCGAGGCCGACGATCAGGACCGGTCCCAGCGTAGATCTTCGCGTCAACTTCTTCAGGGCGGAAAATGACGTCAGCCCAGCACACATAAATGAACCGGCATTCTCGGCCTTGATGCCTGAATAATCGAGAAGATACTTGGGATGTGGAACGAGAACGTGGGTCGCGAATCCACCATCGACATTGATGCCGATCTGCTTCGGTTTGCCGCATAGATGGCTTTGCCCAGAAAGGCATAATTCACAGGCCTCACAGCCGATCCATGGATAGACGACCCGCCGGTCGCCGGCCGACACGCCTTCAGCCTCAGGGCCGGCCACCACCACTTCCCCCTCGATTTCATGGCCGAGCGTGAATGGCAGATCGTGCAGAACACTCGCGCCGAAATGGCGCTCATTGCCGAGGTCGAAGTAACCATCTTGCAAATGCACATCGCTGTGGCAAACGCCGCAATGGTGAATTTTGATCAAAACGGCCGTTCCGGTAACGTCGGGAAGGGAGATTTCGGTTTCCGCCAATGGCGCGCCATAGTCGACCAAGGACTGCCGTCTCATTTGGAAGTTGCCCACTGACATTGAGAAACTCCATTTTCGTTTCGTTAGACTGTTGCCCGTCATAAAGATCTACAGAACACGGCCAATTTAAATAGGTTCGACCGGTCCAAAATCGTAAGACAGCTTATCGCATGCCGCCTTGTTCGAGCACTCGGGCAAGTTCGCAAAATCCTTCAAAATCGATTTGTTCCGCGCGTTGTGAAGGCTCCAGCCCGGCCGCCTCGAGAATCCGTAGCGGATCATCGGTAATCTGCTTCAAACTCTGACGGAGCATTTTCCGCCGCTGGCCGAACGCGGCTCCGGTAACTCCTTCAAGCGTCTTTACGGCAAAGCCCCCAATTGGCGCGTGACGCGGGACCAGTTCCACCAGTGCTGAATCGACCTTGGGGGACGGCGTAAAGGCTCGTGGCGGCAGCCTTAGCACGATGCGGGCCTTTGCGCGCCAACCGGCAAGCACGGAAAGGCGACCATAAGGCTTTGTTCGCGGCTTGGCGATGATGCGTTCCGCCACCTCCTTTTGAAACATCAGCGTCAGTTTCCTATACCAGGGCGGCCAGGGCTCGGCTGTGAGCCAGCGCAGCAGGAGCGGTGTCGCAATATTATAAGGAAGATTGGCCACGATCTGAGTGGGGTTATCCGGAAGCGCCGAGTAATCGAGCGTCATGGCGTCTTCCGTCAGTATTCGCAACCGCCCGCAAAATCGCGCGGCTACGGCATCAAGCGCCGGACGGCAGCGTTCGTCACGTTCGATCGCAATAACCTTTGCGGCCCCTTCTAACAATAATGCCCGGGTAAGACCGCCGGGACCGGGACCAATTTCGACAATTGTCTTTCCTGCCAGTGGACCGGCGACGCGTGCAATTCGTCTGGTGAGGTTGAGATCGAGGATGAAGTTTTGACCGAGGCCTTTTCGCGCCGTAAGTCCCAACTCCCCGATCACCACGTTCAACGGCGGCAGGCCGTCAGGCGTCATGGTCCGCCATCCTAATATTTTCGAATATCCTACGGGCCAGCAGAAGTGCCTCCACGAGACTTTGCGGATTCGCGTTGCCCTTGCCCGCGAGATCGAAAGCAGTCCCATGATCGGGTGAAGTTCTAATAAAGGGAAGGCCCAGGGTGACGTTGACGCCGTTATCAAAAGCAAGCGTTTTCAGAGGAATCAGTGCCTGATCATGATACATGGCAAGCACCGCATCATAGTTCCGGCGCGCGCCGCAATGAAAAAGCGTATCCGCCGAATGGGGGCCGGTGACGGCATAACCGGCATCACGCAGATCGCGTATGGCAGGCTCGATAATGTCGTGCTCCTCACGCCCAATCGTCCCCGACTCGCCGGCATGTGGATTAAGACCGGCCACCGCGAGGCGCTGGGTCGGGCACGCGAAATCGCGCTTGAGCGCTGCGACGATCGTTTGCGCCGTTTGAACGATAAGTTTGCGGCTAATCGCCCGTGGTACATCCTTCAAGGGGATATGGACGGTCAGGGGCACGACCCGTAAGGCGGCCGATACCAGCATCATGACGGGCCTTGGCGCCGGCGCGTCCTTCTCCCGCGCAAGCACGCCCAAGAATTCCGTGTGGCCGGGATAGCCGAAGCCGCCCTTCTGCAGTACGACCTTGCTGACCGGGTTTGTGACCACTGCGGCAGCTTCGCCGTCCCTAGCAAATCTAACGCCCCGCTCGATCGCCCCGACGATCGCGGGAACAGTAGAAATATCGGGCGTGCCCGGCATAACGGAAACGCCGGCAGTCTGCGGCAACACCGGGAGGGCCTTTGGGAAAAGGTCGTGCGCGTCTCCAGGCGCAGATATGGTCGTCATAGGTATATCCAGGCCGAGCGCCGCTGCTCGTTCGATCAGAACATCAACGTCGGCAATAAGAAAAAAAGCCGGAACCCCGCTCTGCCGGCGTCTCTGCCAGGTGAGAAGCGAGATATCTGGGCCAATCCCGGCGGGATCGCCCATGGTCACCGCCAGGGGCGGTGAAGTTCTTTCCGGTTCAAAATCCACGCCGATCCATCAGATGTCCATTTGCCAGGCAAGACGGCAGGTTCGCGCCATTGTCGGCACATTCTCCCACGCAATTCCGCCACCCGACGGATCTTCGTGCGGCCGGAATCTACCTATAGTCGATATGAGCGTCTTGCCGTATATTTCTGAGATGACGGCGCGACAGAACCGAAATCTCCTGGCGTTGGAACTTGGCCTGCAGCAGACGTTTTTGGTCGCTGTCCCCGGCGGTTTGCCGGCGGCTGCAAACGGCATATAATTCGATTGATGTACCTGTAATGCTTGGCGGCGTCATTTCGCCCGCCTTGGCGTTCAGCAGCATGGCCCTTATAGGAGGGGCGACCGCGCTGGCCGCCCGGGTTCCAATTGTTGTCACGCTGCCGCCCTTAAGCGGTTTTACCAGGTCCCTTGTCGATTGGCATGTTGAGAACCGGCCGCGTAGGCGGTTCGCCTCCACCAGGCGCGCCGCGATCGTCTTCTGGTCGGCGGCGGCCGGCAATGCCAGCTTGACCTTCTGAAGTTGGAATTCCGACGACTGGTTCGCGGAGCCTCCCGCTCCTGCCGCCCGGTCCAAAGCCTTCACCGCCTGTTGCTGCGCGGCGGTTTGGATGTCCTGGCCATATTTTCGGCGCAGCACGAGCTCAAAGGCAATATTGGCGCGGATCTTCTCCTTGAAGCGCCTGGTATTCACTTTCAGGTCAGCAAGCTGCTTCAGGAATTGATCCGGCGTTAGCGGTTTGCCGGTTTTCGTGTCCTTGCTTCGCTTCGCCATAAGGGCAATTCTTTCGTCTATCTGGGCATCACTCACTTCGATATTAAGCTTCTTGGCGTCCTGCAGCATGAGCTTCTCATCAATCAGCTCTTCGATCGCCCTCTTGCGCAGTTTGGAGCCGACCTCACGTTCCACCTCTTGCTTCAATTTCTCGATGTGAGCCTTTACGGCCTCATATTCTTCACGACTGGTTGGACGCGCTTTGCCACTGACAATGTTCCGGAACCTTTCGCTCGTCCGTGAAGAGCTCAGTTTTTCTTTCAAGAGTTTTGCGCGGGAGCTGTCGCTGATGATCAGTAAATGGACCCGCTGGCGAATATCATTGTCCGTAATTGGATCATCGTTGACGAGCACAGAAATCTTGTGTTCGCCCTCGGCATACGCCAGACCACCCGGTATCGTGCATCCTAGCGCGAGGACGCACGCGGCCAGTCGCGCCGCGACACTGACCGGAAGTCTTGGTATTTTTTCCGCCAAATTGATCTGCATCGCGCGCCTAAGTCATCTGGACATGAGAAATCTGATACTCGGTGCAAAGGATGTCACTGAGATGGCACCGCCTCGCATCATCTGGCTTGAACGGGCAGGGTCAGCTCTTGTCGTCCTCGG
>CAYWBS010000332.1:0-4437 GCA_964456215.1 uncultured Hyphomicrobiaceae bacterium | reverse complement strand
GATACTCTCTTAGCTCAGACTGCAGGTTGTCCCAAAACATTTGACGACGGACAGTATGCAAGCGAGCAACCCACATGACGTGTTTCATGCCATCGCCGACCCAAACCGCCGGCTGCTGCTCGATCTGCTGCGCGACGAGGAGTGTTCCGTGCAGGGGCTGATGGTGCATTTTGATGTGACCATTGGTGCGGTTTCTCAGCATCTAAAGGTGCTGCTGAAGAACGGTCTGGTGGAGCGGCGCAAAGAGGGCCGGTATCGCCTGTACCGGACACGCCCGGAAACGCTCAAGGAAGTTCACGATTGGACGGCAGGCTATCGCGCGTTATGGGAATCGCGCCTTGACCGGCTTGGGAAGCATCTGGATGAGGCTCCATGAAGTTCGAAATTGACTTCGAGCGTACCTATTCGCACCCAATCAACAGGGTCTGGCGCGCCATTTCGGAGAGCGTTGAAATCTCTGCTTGGCTGATGGAGAACGACTTCAAGCCGGAGCTGGGGCGGGCGTTCACGATGTCGTGCGAGGATGACGACGGCGGAACCGACACCTACTTGTGCAACGTCCTGGAGCTTGACCCGCCCCGGCGTATGGTCTGGTCGTGGGTGCTCGATGGAAAACAGGATCAAGGGGAGACGCGCGTCGCGTTTGATCTTGAGGACGTCGAGGGCGGTACACGCCTCACGATTCGCCACAGCGGAGATCGCACCCCCGATATCGTCGAGCGATTCAAGACCGACTGGCCGGTCAAACTGGACCAACTGGCTGCAATCCTAGAACTTAGCAACAGAACGAGATTGTGAGTCCGGAAATGGCCCGAACACGAACAACCTCCTGGCGTTTTCGTTCGTCCGGTGATGGGGGCAGACCGGAATTCGCAGCGCTGGGTCCGAAAGGACGGCCAATTTTCGGTGGGTGTATAAGTCAAAATTCGACAAACGCCATTGGATCGCGTCTCTCCATTTTCGGTTAGCGGTGATTCTTCTGATGTTCGGGAATGTCCCAAAAGTGGCGACTGGCTTCGCGGCGAGCATCGATACGACTGATACCTATATCCTCCAACATCCTGTCGTCTAGTTCTAGGAGCTGTTGGCGCTGACGCGCGACAGCCAAACACGTCTGAAAATAGTGTACTACCCGCAGCCATCTTTTAGGAGTAAGGCGGAAACCGAGGACTTGGTGCACAGACGGAGCCCGGACGCGACTATGAGTGACTTCCGAAGTCGGCGACAACTTCATTAGCATTTTTCACCCTCCTTCAATTTTGCGTGGTTTCTCTTTCCTCTAAAGATCGCATCATGTAAGGCTCAATATAATTTGCGCACAAAGCATAGTTTTTCTACCATGCCTGAGAATTTCTCAGCCTCTCGGTCAGTTATATGCCGCGACGACTTCCGCCTTTGAACGCGCTCAAAGCCTTTGAGGCTGCTGCCCGGCACGAAAGCTTCACCCGCGCCGCAGAAGAACTTTGCGTCACGCAGGGGGCTGTCAGTCATCAGGTAAGAGCGCTTGAGGCGGAACTGGGTCTCAAGCTCTTCAACCGCGAGCCGCATCGACTCACCATTACCGAAATGGGACGTGACTATTTGGTAGTGGTGCGCGATGCACTGGATCGCATCGCCGTCGGAACTGACCGCCTACTCCAGAGGCAGAGTGCGGGAGTTCTCACAGTCAGTACTTCCCCTAACTTCGCTTCGAAATGGCTGATACATCGTCTTGGCAGTTTCGCTGAGGTCTACCCCAATATCGATCTTAGGGTGAGCGCGACGCTCCACCATGTCGACTTCGCCCGCGAGGACGTCGATGTCGCGGTTCGACATGGTGACGGCACAGCGCCGGGACTCGATATTACGCGGCTTTGGACGGAAGAGTTATTTCCTGTGTGCAGCCCAAGGCTCCTGCGCGGTCGGCACGCCTTGCGCAGTCCTGCTGACTTGGCCCACCACACGCTTCTGCATCTCGATCATCGTCAGGACTGGTCCAAGTGGCTCGACGCCGCTGGCATCAAAGACGCCGACTTGTCACGTGGCCCCGTCCTCAACCAAGCAAGCATGGTGATTGATGCCGCTGTCGATGGCCAGGGAGTGGCGCTGGCACGGACCGCTCTCGCGGCACGAGACCTTATTTCTGACCGTCTCGTGCGCCCCTTTGTGCTGGCTCTCCCCGTCTCCTATGCTTATTGGATCGTCTGCCCCAAGGCGACGGCAAAGCTGCCCAAGATTGTAACCTTCCGAGAATGGCTTCTTGCAGAGGCGGCCGAGGATGCGCGGCGCGTGAGTGAGATAGCGCCAAATGCCGTGAGCTGACGGATTTCGAATAGCATTACCGCCCTCTCAGCGCCGGATACGGCAGCATGTTGCATCGCTGGTTTTCCTGGGCTTTTGTCCAATCACAGTCGGAGAAGCGACTGAGTCCGGGATAGATTGGATGATTGCTTAGCGTCATTAGCCGTCCAGACTGACCCGGCGCTGGGCAGTCCGGTCCGCCCCCATCAGCGGACGAACGACAACGCCATAGGGTTGTTCGTCGCCGGGCCAATAGCGGGCATCCAAACGACCCAGACGAGGTTACCCTTCGATCTCCATTTTGCCCGTCAACCGGGCGGTGTGAAGCAACGGTGATTCTGTCCTCCGCCGCGACGCCGGGCCGGCGACTGATAGGCATAAAGGCCCTAAACGGCATGGTCTGGCTTTGCCGGAGCGGCGAACTCGCTTCGATTGAGTGCCACCAGCGCTCCCACTACGATCCACAGCACGATGCTGAATGCTGACATCCAGAGAGTTATCTGAGCGGGGCCGAGACCGATTGGCGCGAGCAACAATAGCCCGCCGGTGTGGCTGGCATGGGTCAACTGGGCGACCAGGAGGCTGTTGGTGCGCTTGTACAGCCATACGATGATCATGCGCAGCGCCGTGACGCGCAAGATCCAGTGCAGAAGAAAATAGGGAACGAACCACCAGCCGAAACTCTCCCCTTCGCCCCAATAGCCAGCCAGCAAGTGCCATATCGCGTGAGGAGCCCCGATCAGGAGGCCGGCGGTGAGAATCGAGCGGGTGCGTAAAAGCCGCCGAACCGCAAAACCGGTCCACCTGATTTCCTCAACGAAACCCGCAATCAGCCCGCCTATCAATCCGAAGCGCAGTGTCCCAGCGAAATCGTCGGTGGCGATGAGGCCGGGGGCGAACGCGGGAGCAAACGTGGACAAGACCGTCAGCACTGCCACAGCGGTCAGCGGGATGGTGAGCAAGGCGAGTGCGTAGTAGCCAGCCCCGACGCGCCAAGTCAGCATGCGCCGCGCGAGCGCGCGCAATCCAGCCAACCCCTCCAGCACAGCCATCATGAATAGGCCCGCCACGAACGGAGCTGCCAACATTGCGACTGTGATCGGAATTAGCAGCCCTTCAAGCGCCTCGCACCTTCCCGGCAACCCCCTCGGGCCGATGAGCCAGAGGATCGGCCCCCACGAAAGCGCAAAAGCCAGAGCGAAGTAGCTCGCAACCGCATAGCCGCCTTTGGCGGCCAAGGCTCCTGAACTGCGAAGCGTTTCCATGTTCGCGTCCCCGTAGCTCCTGGGCGCAGGCAAGTTGCGCCGCTGCGCGATCGTGCCGCCAGTCCGTGGCAACGGCGGCGGCATTGACCAGGATTAACCGTCGCTCCGCTCTACCAGCGCTGTCCTGCTCAGGGCCAATTATTGGCCCTCCAGTGGGTCAGCCAGCAACGAGAACCCACAACGCCCAACCGCTCAGCCCCAGCCACACGATCGCTGCGACCCAGCCGGTCCGCAAGACATTCGTTTCGGTGATCCACCTCTTCTCGACACTCACGTTTTTCTTATTGTGGTTCGTGCCATGGAGAACAACGGCGGTTTAGCGAACGCGTGTTCTTGATCCGAAGCGGACTCAGGGGAGTCTATGCAATCAACGTCGGGCGGAATTTACTCTTGGAATGCCCACAACCATCAGGAGGTCTCGGACAAAACCATTACCTTAATGACCATATTACCAGCAACTTTATGGTGCCCCAATCCTATGCTTAAGGATCCTCCCCAAACGTGATCGCGGAGATTGCCATGCGCCTGTTTTCCTCCCTGGCCCTCGCGGGCCTTTTGCTCTGTTCGGCCACCGCCTGGGCGGCGGAACTCACTGTTCTCAGCGGTGGCGCCATCCGCCCTGGCCTGACCGCCGCCGCCAAGGCCTATGAGGCCAAAACCGGCAACAAAGTTAGCGTCACCTTCAACACCACACCGCAGATCAAGAAACGCATGGCCGCTGGCGAGGTCTTCGACGTGGTCATTGCGCCGCCGGGGGCCGTCGCAGATTTCGCCAAAGCCGGCCAGGTCGCTGCGGGCGGCGTCACTGTCGGCCGGGTCGGGGCGGGCGTCGCCGTGCGCCCGGGCGCGCCGGTGCCGGCCATCGCCACCTCCGACGATATCAAGAAGACCG
>CAYWBS010000331.1:0-4437 GCA_964456215.1 uncultured Hyphomicrobiaceae bacterium | reverse complement strand
CGCCGGGCATTTCAATGTCGTGCTCGTTGGCGATCTGGCCGACGATTTCCTCGAGAATGTCTTCCAACGTCACCAGACCCATGACCTCGCCATATTCGTCGACGACGAGCGCAAAATGGCTGTTTCGACGGAGAAATTCGTTAAGCTGGTCCTTTAGGCTCGTCGTGTCGGGAACAAACCACGGCGGCGAACTCAGCGCCAGGACGTCGATCTTGTCGACCTGCCAGTCGACGGTGTTCAGCGCGCGCAGAAGGTCCTTTGCGTGCAGAATGCCGACAATATTGTCGGGCTGGTCCCGCCATAAGGGCAAGCGCGTATAGGCGCTCGTCAAGACTTCATCAATGATTTGGCGGGGTGGATCGTCGGCATTGATCGTCTGCATCTTGGTGCGATGGATCATGACGTCGCTGACTTCAAGATCACGGAGATCGAGGATGCCGCCGAGCATGTCGCGATCGTGCTTTATGACGCCGCCTTCATGGTGATGAAGATCAATCGCGCCCCTGATTTCGTCATGTGGTGAAATGAGAGCGGTATCCGTTTCGGACAGCGCGCCCATTAGCCGCAGGATTGCGCGGACAATGAACTGAACCGCGGAAGCCAACGGCGCGAAGATGGCGATGACCAGTTTGAGCACGGGCGCCACGGCGAGAGACGTTCGGTCCGGATCAGTAATGGCGTAGGTCTTCGGCAGTACCTCGGCAAATATCACCACGAGCGCGGTCATGACGAGCGTCGCATAGGCGACACCGGGCGGACCGAAAACGGTCACGGCGACGCTCGTCGCCAAAGCCGAGGCGAGGATATTGACGAGATTATTTCCGAGCAAGACGGCGCTGATCAGCCGTTCGCGCTCCTCATTGAGCTTGTTGACCAGCGCCGCGCGCTTGTTGCCTTCCTTTTCAAGGGCATGGATTCGGGCACGCGAAGCAGCCGTCAGCGCCGTTTCCGAGCCGGAAAAAAAGGCCGATGAAAAAATAAGCGCAAAAATGGCGGCGATCGTGAATGCAAGTCCGAGTGTCATGGGCGTTGTGTCATGGGTGTTGTGTCATGGGTGTTGTGTCATGGGCGTTTACATTTTCGGGCAAGAAAGTCCTGAACGGCCCCGTTGGAGACGTCGCGGCTTATGAAGGCCTGTCCGATTCCGCGCACCAAAATAAAGGCCAGTTTGCCGTGAACGATTTTTTTGTCCTGAGCCATATGGTTCCAGAGGTCAGCGGCTTCGGGAAGGTCTTCGCCCTCGATGTCCGTTAGTGCGGCCGGCAGTCCGACCGCACGCAAATGCGCCACAAGGCGCTCCGTGTCCTCGATCGAGCTGTGGCCGAGCTCTTGGGAGAGCTCGAATGCGAGCACCATTCCGACCGCCACGGCCTCGCCATGCAGGAGTCGTCCCGAATATCCGGACCACGCCTCAAGAGCATGCCCGAAGGTATGGCCGAGATTGAGCAAGGCCCTCGCACCCTGTTCGCGTTCATCTTTGGCGACCAGATCGGCCTTTGCGCGTGCCGAGATTTCGATGGCGCGGATGCGGGCTGGCGCGTCATTGGCGAAAATGCCGGTCCAGTTGTTCTCGAGCCATGAGACGAACTCGGCATCTTGAATGAGTCCATATTTCAGGAGTTCCGCGTAACCGGACCGGAAATCCCTCGTCGAAAGCGTGTCCAGGACATCGGTGTCGGCGATCACCAGAGCCGGCTGATGAAACGATCCAATAAGGTTCTTGCCTTGCGGACTGTTGATTCCGGTCTTGCCGCCAACGGAAGAGTCGACCTGCGCCAATAGCGTCGTTGGCACTTGAACCAGGCCCACGCCTCTGCGCAGAATGCTTGCGGCGAAGCCGGCAAGATCGCCGATGACGCCGCCGCCAAACGCCACCACCACATCGCCCCGTTCGACCCCGAGGCCGAGCAGCGTCTCGCAAAGATCCGCCAGGTGGGAAAAATCCTTTGTTGCCTCCCCCGGAGGGAGAACGGCGGACCCGAGAAACTGTCCTTTCCGATCCAGGCTTTTCCTGAGCGCGGGCAAATGCAGATCCGCGACCGTTTCATCGGTGACCACCGCGCAACGGCGATCCTGGACGGCGCCGCTGATCAAATGCCCCGCTTCCGCAAGGAGGCCGGGACCGATGTGAATGTCGTAACTGCGCGGTCCGAGTGACACATGCACGGTTGTGCGGTGGTCCAGGGGCGCTCGCTTTGTGGTCTCTCTATTCTCCAAAACCATTTCTTCCCTGCCTTAAGGAGACTGCTCCGCGTCGAGACGAAGCTCTTTGCGCAGTGCTTCGGCGATTTCCTCGACGATGACCTCATGGGCAACTTTGCGGCTCTGAATCGTGATATCGGCCTCGGCGTAAATGGGATAACGTTTCTCGATAAGGCGCTGCATCACAGTCTTCGGGTCACCGCTCTTGAGCAATGGGCGGTGGTCGCGTCTCGAAGTGCGATCAACGAGCGTTTCGAGATCGGCGCGCAGCCAGACCGATACGGCACGCTCCCGGATATTGCCTCGGATTTCCTGGTCTATAAAAGCGCCACCCCCGGTTGCAAGCACCTGCGGCCCACTATCCAGCAATCTGGCAATGACCCGCCGCTCTCCGTCACGAAAATATTCTTCCCCATGCGCGGCGAAGATTTCACTTACCGTTTGGCCCGCCGCTGCCTCGATCTCCTTGTCGGCATCGGTAAAGGGCAGATCGAGCCGTTGCGCGAGGCGACGCCCCACAGACGTCTTACCAGCGCCCATGAGCCCAACGAGAACAATGCTTCTTTCGCCAAGCGACCAGCGTATAGCCTCCGCCTGCTCGCGGACTGTCTGGCGTTTTCGCGACCGAAAACTCTTGAATCCGAAACGCATAGAGATATCTCGTCAAGCTCTCAAAACAATCAATTCTGTCCACAGTTTCAAAAGATTCAGAATCCGGCAATGATTATGTCATGTTATGGAAATCGATTCCCTGAAATTGCAGATGTTGGCTGGGCCCATGGAGGGTCATAATGAAGCCAATATCGGAGGTCAAAAGAAATGAATTCGAGCTGCAAATGCCTAGTTTGATACGATTACTAACCGTTTGTGGAATTGCGGCCGGTATTCTCTTTGGTAGCCTTTACATCCTTGCGGAATATTTCGAACCGGACACCAAAGAGATTTCCAAGCCGGTGCGCAATATCAAGGTGCGCTAATTCTTCCGACGTTGTCGCGAACAATATTTGCTTATTGGCTGGTCTGCGCCGTAATCTTCCCATCATCTGCCACACCAGCCGCGTCGACCACTCCTGGCTTCGACCGCGCGGAAGCTCGTCCCGAAGTGCAGGACCGCCGATCGCGAAGTCCGGGCGAGACGTTGGACTTGACGCAACGCTCGGCGCCCGGTCCGAGACAGCTGGAGCCGGGACCGGCGGCAAACCCGAATTCCTCAGCCGGTGACATTGAACTTCGCACATTGCCGCCTGTAAGGAGCGCGCCACGCGGGCCGGCGGGAGCCGGATTTGCCGATAGTCTCTGGAACGGCCTTTCGGCCGTCGAGCTCGAAGAGCGGTTTCTCGGCCTGTCGCTGCCCCTGCGCTCTCCGGTTCTGCAGGACCTTCTGATACGCGCGCTCCTCACCGAGACGGCGATCCCGGAAGGTGCGCAAGGCCGGCCCGGTTACTTTCTCGCCTTGCGGCTGGAAATCCTCCGCCGCACCGGACATCTTGAGAAAATTGTCCAATTGGCCGAGCGGAGCGGTGCACCCAACCGCTGGCCGGCCTTGCAGGCCTATTATGCTTATGCGCTGCTCGGCCTTGGCGACCGGGACCGGGCATGCGGCGAGGCAAACGCAATTCCGGTGAGCGCCGGCGGGCTGCCCCGCCGAACCGTTGGCCTGGCGCTCGCGCTCGTCGCTTATTGCTTTGCCGCGGACGGCCAGTTCGGCGCGGCGCAGCTCAATCTCGAGCTCGCACGGGACCACGGTCTTGACGTCGATACCGCGGAGAACGGCCTTGCCAACCTGGCGGCGGGCACCAAATCCCGAATTCGCCACAAGGGCAGGATCGATCTTCCGGGATACATGTTTTTGCGGCTTGCCGAATGGTCGCCTTCAGAGCTCAAGCTGAAGCAAGCCGAACCGAGTGTCATCCTCGCGATTGCGCGTGATGGCGGCTTGGACGAAGGGCTGCGCCTCGAAGCTCTTGAGGAGGCGGCACGCACCAATATTGTACAGCACTCAATTCTCGCCGACGCCTATCTGCGGCACCATTTCGACCCCGCGTCGTCGACAGGGCCGAACGACGATAGAACCGGGGGTGCGTTCCGCCGGGCGCGGCTTTATCAGGCTCTCAAAGGCGAATGGGAACCGCTGCGGCGCCTACGGCTGGTCAAATCCATCCTGGACACGGCCCGCAAGAACGGGCTTTTCCGCGTCCTCGCCAAGTTGACCGCCAAGCCTGCCGCCTCTCTTCC
>CAYWBS010000330.1:0-4438 GCA_964456215.1 uncultured Hyphomicrobiaceae bacterium | reverse complement strand
TGGACGAGGGCGAACACAGCCATGGCGGCCGGGATGGACGTGATGCCGCCGCCGATCAAAAAGGCCATTGCCGCGCCCGGGGCCATGCCGGCATCGATCAGACCGGAGACCAGAGGCACGGCCGCGAATCCGTTCAGATAGGCCGGCGCACCGAGCGATGCGGCCAGCAGGATTGAGAATAGTCCGCCGCCGCCGACAACTTCGATGATGCGCTCAAGGGGTGTCCAGGCAAGCAGCAGCGATTCCAGGAGATAAGCGAGTGACAGCCATTTGAAGAGGAAGAAGAACGTTTGCTGTCCGCTCCGCCAAAAGGTCTGGACACGGGCATTCTCATTCCAGAACTTCCATTGAACCGGTTTCGGATTGCGGATGCCGCCGCCACCGCAACCGCCATTTCCAATGCCGTCCCTAAGCGGATTTTCGAGAATGCTGCTGTCACGGAGCGCAAATATGCCAAAACCGCCGACCAGGCCGACAAGAATGGCCAACAACGTCTTGGCGATGGCGAATTCCATCCCCAGTTCCGCGGCGGTAATGATGAACATGGACGGGTCCATCAAAGGCGACGCGAGGCAGAAGGCCATGACCGGGGCAAGGGGCACACCCATGGCGAGCAGCGCGGCGATAATCGGTACAACGCCACATGAGCAGAAAGGCGAAAGGGCCCCAACCAAGGCGGCGAAAACAATGGTCACGGCGAGGCGACCGCTAAAGGCACGGGCGATAAGATTGTCTGACCCTGTCGCAGCGGCATAGGCAGACGCCAGAACTGCGAGCATCATAAAGGGGGCGATGTGCAGCAGATTTTCGAGGACGAAGCGGATGCTGGCGGGCGCCTGCCGCGGTGCCGCCGCCGCCAGAACCAGGAATATTCCCGCAAAGGCCAGCCAAACCCTGTCGGCTGAAAACAAAAGGCGGCGCCCGTGACGGGCCAGTTGCTCGGTGGTCATGTGTCCGATCCTTGCATGCCGTTTTCAGATTGCGGCGCCTTGCCGCCGGTCGGTGCTGCGAGCCGGCTCGGAGCCCCTCCGTCCGCGTCGGCGCAGCAGGACTCGGTCAGATAGCCGACCAGGGCCGTCATGGCATCATAATTGACGGCAGAACGCACCTCACGGCCATGTCGGTTCCGGCTGACAAGTCCGGAGCGGACAAGGACATTGAGGTGATGGGCGAGGGTTGAGGCCGGGAGCGCCAATTTCGCCTGGATTTCACCTACATTCAGTCCGGCCTGGCCGGAACGCACCAATAGCCTGTACACTCTGAGCCGTGTCCTGTTGCCCAGGGCGTCCAGCATTTTGGCTGCGCCAGCTTCTTTTAATCGAAACCTAATCACGAAAAAACTAGTAATCTAGATATGTCGTGATGTCAACAGTCTGCCAACGTTCCCCCGACGATACTATTGATTTCGCGCGATATTATTTGCAGTACGGATGAATACTGGATGAGGGCACGAATTCGGCCGGCGACGGTTCGCGCCGTCAGCTGACAGCCTCGATGGGGGTACGCCGGATATGTTCCAGATTTGCGCCTTCAATGCGAATGAGTTTGGTGGGGCCGTCGCGTTTCGGGGAATGTACGGCGCCGACATCATAGAAATGCGTGTCGCCGGGCTTGAGATCGTACGTTCTTAGGGGTTTGACCAGGGCGCGGTCCTCGCCTTGTGCCTGTTTGACGATCTGCCAATCCGTCATCTCGGTATCGCCTTCGGCCTGGCCGTAAATCGCCCAGCTCGTCCCGTGATCGTGCGCCGGGCTGGCGGCCGGGCCGTTATAGACGTGCGAGCAGATGCAAAAGCCAAGTTCCTTGTCCTCGTAAATCACCTTTCGGGGCGTTGCCTGGTCGGGGTCGATATTGGCGGCGAGGAAATCCTGGTCTCTCAGGGCCTTTTGCACGAATCGGCAGAGATCGGCTTGTACTTCCGAAGCCGTGCTGCCACGCAGTTTTGAGCCGATATCCTCTGCGAGTTGTGCAAGCGTATAGGACATTTTATCTCCCCTTCCAGCAATCATCTCTGTCCAGCGGTCACCTGTTTCAAGGCCGCAGAATAGCGGTTGCCGCAAGATTTGAATAGAAGTTGGGCCGAAAATTGTTTGCCCGGCAGCATGACATATTCCGAAGCGGCCCGGCCGCCGGCCGAGTTCTTTGGCCGCGGCGTTTCGCTCGTCACGGAGCCTGAATTGGCTCATGACGTAAAAGCAAGATCTGCGTGTTGCCATAGGTGCGCGTGTCTACAAAGCGCAGATCGTCCGGCAAGGCCAAATCGGTCACAGACCGCTCTTCAAGGACGCAAATGGCGCCGTCTGCGAGCCAACCGCCTGCGAGCGCCATCGTCAGCGCTCGTTCGCCAAGCCCCTTGCCATAAGGGGGATCGGCAAAGACGAGATCAAAGGGCTCTACGTTTTGCAGACTGCCGAGCTTGCTGGCATCACGGCGCCAGACTTTCGTTTTCCCGGTGAGCGCCAACGCTTCAATATTCCGCCGTATGACGCCGCGCGCTTCCGCGGACTGCTCGATAAAGAGACAGAATCGCGCGCCGCGGGAAAGGGCCTCGATGCCCAAGGCGCCGCTCCCTGCGAACAGGTCCAAAACGCGCGCGCCTTCGATGTCAAAATCGAGCTTGCCCTGCACAAGAATGTTGAACAGCGATTCGCGGACCCGGTCGCTTGTCGGGCGTGTCTGATGGCCTTTCGGCGCAAACAGTGTGGTGCCTTTGAACCGGCCCGCGACGACTCTCATTTGGAGCGGCTCATGACCGTGGCCGCCGGCCCTTAGTGCCGGCGAGACTCGCCGTGCGCGAAAGCCCCAGTTCCGCGGCGACCTTCGGGCCGAGTTGTTGAACAACGATGCGCGGTTTGATCTCCTCGCATTGTCCCGCCTTCAGGCCGCCTAAAAGGAATGGGCCATAGGAAACGCGGATCAGCCTGTTAACGGACAGTCCCAAATGTTCAAGAACGCGCTTGATTTCGCGGTTTTTGCCTTCGCGAAGACCCATGGTCAGCCAGCAGTTCGAACCTTGCACCCTGTCGATTCGAGCCTCGATCGGGCCGTAGCGTATTGCCTCGATTGTGATGCCCGATTGCAACTTCTCGAAATCCTTTTCGTTCACTTTTCCATTGGCACGTACCCGGTAACGTCGCAACCAGCCGGTGGACGGCAGTTCCAAATGCCGCGCCAGGCCACCATTCGTTGTGAGCAGCAGCAACCCTTCGGTAGTAATATCCAGCCGGCCCACGGAAATAACCCGCGGCAATTCCGGCCCGAGTGAATCAAAGACCGTGGGTCGGCCTTCCGGATCGCGATGGGTTGTGACTTGTCCTTTCGGCTTATGATACCGCCACAACTTGACTGGAACAGGAGGTGGCAGCGGGCGGCCATCAACTGTGATACGATCACCCGATTCGACGTTCCGCGCCGGAGTGTCGAGAATTTCGCCGTTAACGGCGACCCGGCCCTCTGCGATTCGTTGCTCGGCCTCGCGCCGCGAACATAAGCCCGAGCGAGCGATTATTTTCGCAATTCGTGCGGGTTTTGGCGCGAATCCGCTATAATGTGGCATTGGCTTGGCCGCTTTGCCTCGTCGAGTTCGTTTCGACACGTAGCGTTAGCACGCGTAAGCGTACCAACAATCTACCTGATCGGAGGGGCTCATGCATCGACATCGAATAATCGAAGCAACCGATAAATTGCGGGACGCACTCCAGGCGGCCCAAATCCGCGATGTGCTTCGGGCAAGCCGTGATGCGGAAAAGAGCGAAGATGTCGCCCGCACCCAGAAGATCCTTACAGCCTACAGTACCTTTGCGCAGCATTACGCGAATTTTGGCGATGACGAGAAATATTTGATGTCGGTATTGGGACTGACGCCTCTGGTTAATGTTGATTTCTGGTCCGGACTGCTCGACAGGGATGAAAGCGTCTCTCATCAACTCATCTCCGATGTCGATGTCGGCGTCTATAACGTGGTCTACGTTCTGCCGAAATTCAGCGACCTTCTAATTCGCGAAACAGACAAGGAAAATCTGTGCATCAAACTCATGGACGGAATCGAAAGTGAAGTCCAAAGGCTCAGGGTCTACATTGGCGAACCCGATGGCGCACTGATTGATACAGGCATTATCACCAACGTCATCCGTGCTGTCGAAGACATGTATGAAGGGGTCTCCAGCCTCTACAGGAAAAAGTTCGTGCCGCTCGCTATCGGTAGTATCGATTCAGGAAGCGCGAAATGCTTCGACTTTTTTGGTGATACGGAAGTGGTGCGCGAGGTCGGCGATTTGTTGGGAGGTGTTTGGGAACGGGTCAAACCGGCCAGTGCGGATGAACTTGGATATCAGATTGAAGTTGCTTTGGTATCCACGGGATTTGTCGCACGGGCGGGCGAGGCTCAGCGGCGCAAGCAGGTTTCCGAAGAGGAATGTCAGCGGCTAACAAGGCTTGT
>CAYWBS010000329.1:0-4439 GCA_964456215.1 uncultured Hyphomicrobiaceae bacterium | reverse complement strand
TGTCTTCATATTCAAGCGCCACGGGGCCGGTCATCAGCATATGATCGTCGCTTTCACGCCAGGTGACGGAAAGCGGCCCGCCCGGCAAGGTCACCGTCACCTCGCGGCCGGTCAGCTTCTTGCGCGCCGCGGCGACGGTGGCGGCGCAAGCGGCCGTATCGCATGCTTTCGTCAGACCGGCGCCGCGCTCCCACACCCGAAGGATGATCGAATCCCGGGACGTGACTTGCGCCAGCGAGATATTGCAGCGTTCCGGAAACAGCATATGGTTTTCCAGAAAGGGTCCGATGCGGGCGAGGTCGTGGGCGGTGACGTCGTCGACCCAGAATATACAGTGCGGATTGCCGACATTGACGACGCTCGGCGAATGCAGGACCGGATCGTCGATCGGCCCGATCTGCAGCTCGATCATTCTGGTCTCGCGAAATTCCTCGGCAAGGGGGATTTCGTCCCAGCGAAAACGCGGCGTTCCCATATCGACGGTCACCGTCATGTCCTCGTTGACAACGGCGCCGAGGACGGCTGCTTCCGTCTCGATGGTAACCTGCGGGCGGCCGGTCTCGACCGTCAACAGGACGGCGACGCAGCGCGATGCGTTTCCACAGGCTTCCACCTCGCCGCCATCGGCGTTGTAGATGCGCATCGAGATGTCGGCGGCGTCCGACGGTTCAAGGACGATGATCTGGTCGCAGCCGACGCCGTGTTCGCGGTCGGCGATCCTGCGCGCCAGGTCGGCGGATAATTTGAGCGCGCGGGTGCGGGCGTCGAACACGGCAAAATCATTGCCGAGTCCGTTCATCTTCAGGAAAGTGATGGCGCTACCCGTTGTCATTGTGAGCTTTATATGGGTATTGGCGGCGCACGGCAAATCCCTCCTGCATCGGCTGCATGCAAAGCGGGGCATATCGAACCATGTACCGGCGCCGTCGCCCGGACCCCGTGGCGGCCGTGCGGCACCGCGCAAAACCGCCGGATTTCCGGGCTCGGGACCTTTCTTTAGCGCCAGCCTTGTTTCCCTAGTGCGACAATTCTAGAATGCGGCAAGTTCTGTTCCAGTTGCGTGAGGAGGCGTTCGGCATGCCAAACAGCCAATCGCAGGACGGCGTTTTCAGCCTCGCAGATCTGTCGATGGGATTTGCGACCTACTATCAGTCGATCCTGTTCGGGATCGTCGTAACCTTCGTTTGGGCCTTTTTCTGGGTTCGCTTCGTTCGTGATGAAGAAGGCCAGGCGCTGCCGCCAAGCTTTGCCGCCAAGCTTTTCTTCGCGCTGTCGCTGGTCCTAGTCTATATCGGTCTGGTGATCATCGGGTTTCTGGCGCCGCGCTTCATTTCGGGATTGGCGCTTCCCATACTCAATGACATGCCCGAGAATTTCCTTCGCCACGTGCCATTGCTGGCGATCATCGCCATGGCGGCTTTCTATTCCATCCCGCAGATCAAGGACGTCGCCCAGCGTTTCGCCATCATTTTGCACAATGCCCAATACCGAAAGCGCGACGAGATGATCCTGCAGCAGCATTTGGAGCGCTGCGGTTTCGCGCCGTCCGAACTCGAAATCGATCAGAACCGCAATTACATCCAGCAGTTCAACGTCTACCTTACCGACCGGGAGACCGGGATCATCAAATCAGAAACCATCGGCGCCTGGCGGAAAGTCAGCACGCTGTTGCGGATCATCGACGAGGACCTGAAAAGCAGTTACGGCATATTGTCGGTAAAGGAGCGCGAGGAGGTCGCCAGGATCGAGGAGGCCCACCGGCGAAAAACGCATCTGGCGATGAGCATCATTCGCATGCTCGACCAGATGGAGGCCCATAACAATTCCGAACAGAAACTGACGCAGATCGCTTCGCTCCTGAGCGATGCTTCGCACAAGGACCGCAATGAAGTCCTGCGCGCGGAGGATTTCGCCAAACAGATCATATTGCAGCTGGGCCAAAACGGCGGTCCTGATTTCGGCAAGCCCCTGCGGCTCAGCTCGCAGCAGATGCGTGAATATTTCTCGCAGATCGAGCGTTATTTCGCCGCCGAATATCAAATCATCCTCCGCGATGTGAGCAGCATCGCGGCAAAAATCATATTGCGGGCGGGAGACAAGGCGCCGGAGCGGCTCGATGCGGTAAAGGCCTCCGGATTCGTCGGGCTCGGTCAAATCGAAAAGGTGAATTTTGACCGCGTCATCTGGGTGCTCCTGTCAACATGGGCGACGGTGTTCGCCGGCATGACGTTTTCCACCCTCCTCAGCGGCCGGCAGGTGATGAACCCCGAACTCCTTGTGCGTATTTCCGTCGTCGTTTCCATCGCGGTGCTGATCGGCGCGATTTGGGGCTCGCGGCGGAGCCTGATCGAAACCCGCACGACGCCATGGTCGTCCTATTTGATTGCCGGATTCATCGCCGTTGCCGGGTTCTGCATCGTTCACGGCTCGCGTTATTTGATCGATCCCACGGGAACGCTCGCCGATATGGCGAAGCGGATTCCCGAAGCCAGGAACTGGAACTTCATCGACTATCTGGCGCAAATCCTCCCCTTTGCCTTCAGCGTGTTTTTCCTGGCCATCGGCATTTGCCGCCTGGCCCGGATTGCGCAATGGCCATGGGCGGCGGAAGGCGGCCTCGGCGAGCGTCTGAGCGACGGGCTGGTCATCGGCCTGATCTATACGGCGGGGGGGCTGGCCGCGCTTACGGCGCATTACATGTTCGGCACAGCCATGGGCGAAGGCATAAGGAAAATGGCTGAGAGCGGCGGCTTTCCTTTTCGGTTATTGTGGTTCCAGGGGACAAATCTCGTGGTCGGTTTCATCATCGGTGCGCTGATCATTCGCGATGTCAGGCGGATCGCCCATTCCCATGTCATTCAGTCGCCGGTCTCGCGCAAGGTCGGGGCAGGAGTTCAGGAGGTCACTCAGATGGATGAAACCGTGCCGAAGCTTGTCAGCGAGACGCCGGCGGCCGGTCAGCTGGCGCCTCACTAGTTCATGAACTCATAAATCCGGTTCGAAATGGTATGGCGAATTGGCCCCTTGGCCGGCTTCACTTCCGTCACCCGCGCTGCCGTCCTGCGTGGCGCGCAAGCCGGACGGATGCCGGACGGATTGCGGCATCGTTCTTCTTCTCCGAAACAAGCCCGTTGCACAACGGAAACGCGCGCGTTCAACTTCATATGACCGGCTAATGACTTGTGCTTTTATTCGCCAAGCTGTCAAATAGTCTTGCCCTGTCTTAGGAGTTATGGGCAATGATTGATCGGCGTTGGGCCGGCGACCGGGCTTTGGCGTCAAGGGCGCGGGCCGCGCGCGGGCATTGACGAAAGGGTATGATGCGCCTTGTGCGATGACCCTCGCCGTGGCGGCCGCGCCGCCGGAACAAGAGCATAAAACGCGATTCCTATCCTGGGAGGCATTGATGCCGCACCGATATGTGCTTGTCCTTCGTTTTGTCCTCGTCAATTTGCTTGGCCTGGTTTTGACGGCGTCCGCCTACTTCCAGGGTTGGCTGCAAGGCCTGTTTGACAAATATACCTGGTCGCTTTCCCTGATCATAGTCGCGGTATTTCTGTATGGCCTGGTGATCTGCGGCCTGAAGATCTGGCAAACGAGCCTGGCGCTGAATGAAATACGCGCGGGCAAGCCGTCGGCGGGCTCCAGAGCCGCCGAATATATTGCGGCGATTGCCGGGCAAAGCGCCGAAGACCGCTCGATATTGGTGAGCATTTTGCGAATGAAGATATCCCACAGGGTGTCAATCGTGCGCCAGGTCGCCAATTCCCTGGTGTTTCTGGGCCTGATCGGAACGGTGATCGGTTTTATCATCGCGCTCTCCGGCGTTGACGCCAAGACGGTCAGCGACGTGAACAGCATTTCGACAATGGTTGGAACCCTCATTTCCGGCATGTCGCTGGCGCTCTACACAACGCTCCTGGGCGCGGTTTTGAATGTGTGGCTGAACATCAATCACAGAATTCTGGCCACGGGATCGATAAATCTGCTGACCGCAATTGTCGAAAAGGGAGAGGCCCGTGGATCCGTTTGACGAGTTTGGCGATGATCATGTCGGCACCGTCTTCCGCGACGTCATACTTCTGGCGCTGATCGGCTTCATTGCCATGGTCGTCATGCTCTTGCCGCACATCCACCCGGCGAAGACCGATGCCGAAGAACATAAGGCGCCCGGCAATGTGATCGTCGAAATGCATTGGCCGAGCGAAATGCCCTACGATGTCGATTTATGGGTCATGGGGCCGAATTCGAGCCCGGTCGGATTCTGGAACAAGGGAAACGACGTCTTCAACCTGCTGCGCGACGATTTGGGCGCGGAAGGCGATGCCACGGAGCTCAACTACGAAGTCTCCTACAGCCGCGGCATTCCCGAAGGCGAATATGTCGTGAACGTCCATATGTATGGTCAGTTGCCGGCGGGCAAGATCGTGCCCGTGAAA
>CAYWBS010000328.1:0-4443 GCA_964456215.1 uncultured Hyphomicrobiaceae bacterium | reverse complement strand
ATTCGGGTGAGGAGGCGTGCAAGACACGCATCCCGATATTCGACGGTAAAGAACGCTATGATCTTGTCTTCACACATAAGAAAACCATCCAGCTCAACGATGATCAGGTGAAGAGCTACAAGGGTCCGGCCTATGTCTGCCGTGTCAAGTACGTGCCCATCGCCGGCCATAAGCCGGATAGAAAAAGCCATAAATTCATGGTGACGACGGAGAATATCGAAATGTGGCTTTTGCCGATGCCGGAGGCAAAGCTCTACGTTCCTTACTATATCGTCGTGCCCACGCCGGTCGGTTATGCAACGCTTACTTCGACGGTTTTTCAGGTTGACGAGCCAGGAATTGGCCGCACGGCGTTTGTTCATTAGAGTGTTTTCGCATTTCGTTGAATCGCGCAAACACTCTGGCCCTTTGATTTTTCGTGTTTCCGGGGGGAAAACCGGTGCCCACTTTTCCTGGAAACACTTTGGTCCTTTGATTTTTCGTGTTTCCGGACGGAAAACCGGTGCCCACTTTTCCTGGAAACACTCTGGCGGATCCGAACTGGCCGGCGTTATCTCCATCAGACGCCGAGGACCTCATGCCGGAGGTAGCGGGTTGGGAATTGCTGCGATTGTTAGCTGTGACGGGCGTTGCGACATTACAATTTGCCCACAGGAAATGCCGCCACGACCGCTTATGACAACATATCGTCATCATCTAAGGTGCAATTAATAAGGGCGCATTGATTGCCTGCCACGGTCCTCTCTACGAGTATACCATATGTCCGTTTTGATAACTTGCGCTGGTTCGGTCGCGATTCTTTTGCAAGAGCTGGAAACTAAGGACAGCATGACGCGGCCGCAGCGGCGGCAAATGATGGCATTAGCCAAGGACGGCTTGTTAAATGTCAGTAATTGATTCGACATTCGTTTCGCAGCCCGCCCACGAACGGACCCTGTAACATGACTGACGCGGCTTTGCGATTAAAGCCTGGACTCTAGATTGGCAGGAGACGGTCCATGAACGAAAAAACGAAATCCGCCGGGGGCGGCCATGCCGTCAAGGGATATGGGGTCACCGCTGTACTCGGTCCGACAAACACCGGCAAGACGCACCTCGCCATCGAGCGCATGCTCGGTCACGACACGGGCCTGATCGGCCTGCCGCTGCGCCTCCTGGCCAGGGAGGTTTATGACCGCGTCGTCAAACGCGTCGGCGAGCGAGATGTGGCGCTTATTACAGGTGAGGAGCGCATCAAGCCCAAGCACCCGCGTTACTATGTCTGCACCGTCGAGGCGATGCCGCGCAGTGTTGAAGTCGATTTTCTCGCCGTCGACGAAATTCAACTCGCCGGCGACCCCGAGCGCGGACATATTTTCACGGACCGGCTGTTCAGCGCCCGCGGCCAGGAAGAAACGTTGCTGCTCGGCTCCTCGACCATGCGCGACGTCATTTCCGATGTCCTGCCCGGCTCGAATCACGTTTCCCGGCCGCGCCTGTCCAAATTGACCTATGGCGGGCAGAAAAAAATTACCCGCCTGCCGCGGCGCTCGGCCGTTGTCGCCTTTTCCGCAAACGACGTTTACGCCATCGCCGAGCTCGTCAGACGTCAACGCGGTGGCGCGGCGGTGGTTCTTGGCGCGCTCAGCCCGCGTACCCGGAATGCGCAGGTTGCGCTTTATCAGTCCGGAGACGTCGACTATCTCGTGGCGACGGACGCCATCGGCATGGGCCTCAATCTGGACGTCGATCATGTCGCCTTCGCGGGAACGCACAAATTCGACGGCGAGCTCCACCGCGAGCTCACCGTCAGCGAACTCGCACAGATCGCGGGCCGCGCGGGCCGTCACATGAATGACGGAACCTTTGGCGTCACCGCGAACGTGCAGTCTTTCAATTCCGAGTGCATAAACCGGCTGGAAGCCCATGAATTCGAATCCGTCAAGCTCTTGCAGTGGCGCGCTTCGGAACTTGATTTCGCCTCGCTGGAGCGCCTCAAGAAGAGCCTGAAAGAGGCGCCACGCACCCCCCGACTTACGCGCGCCAGGATGTCGGACGACGTGATCGCTCTGGAAAATGTCTCGCACGATAAAGAAATCGTTCGCAGCGCCACATCGCCGGCGGCAATCCGCCGCCTGTGGGATGTCTGCCAGATTCCCGACTACCGCAAGATTTCGGCGGTCAATCATAGTGAACTCATCGCCAAGCTTTATAAGTTCATCATCAGTGAAAATGAGCGGATTCCGGAGGACTGGTTTGCCTCTCAGGTGGCTCAGGCGGACCGAACGGATGGCGACATCGACACACTCGCCCAACGCATCGCCCATATCCGAACCTGGACCTTTGTCTCCAACCGCGCCGACTGGCTCGCCGATCCGGCTCATTGGCAGGCCAGGACGCGTGAGATCGAGGATAATCTGTCCGATGCGCTGCATGAGCAGCTGACGAAGCGTTTTGTCGACCGGCGGACGGCGGTCCTTATGAAACGGCTTCGCGACGAAGAAGACCTGCAGGCGGAGATCTCCAAGGACGGAGAGATCCTGGTGGAAAACCACTATGTGGGTCAGCTCAAGGGCTTCGTGTTTACACCGGACGCCAACGCGGATGGCATACATGGCCGCGCCGCTCGCAACGCCGCTTCTAAAGTGCTGACGTCGGAACTCGCCATGCGCGCACGGCGGATAAGCGCCGCGAAGGCCAACCAGTTTTCTCTCGCGCCGGGAGGCCGCGTCATCTGGCGGGATGAAGAGATCGCCTATCTGACGCCGGGCGAGGACCCGCTGAAACCGGAACTGGTCCTCCTGTCGGATGAGTATATGAGCGGCCCGGACAGGGAGAAAGTAACCAGCCATCTCAAAGACTGGCTCGCCGATTATTGCAGCGAGCGTCTCCATGCCCTCTACGCGCTGGCGAATGCCGAAGAAATAACCGGCTTGGCGCGTGGGATCGCCTACCGCCTGAAAGAGAATTTCGGCATTCTGAAACGGGAGGATGTGGCGGCGGAAATGCGCTCCCTCGATCAGGCGGCCCGCAGCCAGTTGCGGAAATATGGCGTCAGATTTGGCGCATTCAACGTCTACTTCCCGTCCCTTCTCAAACCGTCGGTGTCCGAGCTCCTGGTCATATTGTGGACATTGAAGAACAATGGCCAGGGACGCGCGCGCCTCGAAGACACTGCCTCGCCGCCGCGGGCCGGTTTGACGTCCCTTCCGGTCGATAAGGCGCTCGACGAAACATTTTACCGGGCTGCCGGTTTTCATATGTGCGGTGAGCGGGCGGTGCGCATCGATATGCTTGAAAGACTCGCGGATATGATCCGGCCGCTCATCGCGTGGCGTGCCAGGAAGAACGCAGGCCAACTTCCGCCGGCGGGCGCGACAGGCGATGGCGGTTTCACGATCCAGCCGGGAATGATGTCGATCCTCGGATGTTCTGCCGAGGAGATTGGAAAAATCCTGACGTCGCTCGGGTTCAGGATGGAGCGGCATAAGCTTCCAGCGGGATCTCCCATGAACACCGAAACCAAACCGGCCGATGACGTGCCGCCGCGCGTCGATGGCGCAGGGCAAGGGGGCGAGGGCGCCGCGCTTACTGTCGATGCGGGGCAGGATGCGGCGGCGCGTAACGGAAAATCCGCTTCGCCGGCGGATGCCAGCAAAATCGCCGATGGTTCGGCGCCGGAGATGGCCCAGCGGACCGAGGCCGAAGGCGGGCAATCGCCGGAAATAGCAGACGAACTTTATGAGGAGATCTGGCGGCCGCGGCGGCGCAGGGGCACGGAGAAAGTGTCCGGACAGGCGCGCGGAACGACGGCAAAAGAGGAGACGGCACGGCCTCGCCGGCGCAAGGGACGGTCCGCGGACCTGCATCGGGGCGTGGCGAAGGCCGGTCCCCGCAAAAGGCCGAAGACGGAAAAGCCGGTCGATCCCGACTCGCCATTCGCCGCCCTTGCTAAACTGAAGGAAGACCTCGAAAAGCGTTTGCCCGAGGAGATGACAAAAGGTCAATGACGGCCAAGACGCTGCGCCTCGATAAATGGCTGTGGTTTGCACGCTTGGTCAGGACGCGGTCCCAGGCGAGCCGCCTCATTGTCGCCGGGAAAATTCGCGTCAACCGCAAGCGCGTCACCAAACCAGCCGCCGCCGTCAAAGAAGACGATGTCGTCACCGCTGTGATAAATCGCCGTATCCGCGTGGTACGCGTCGCCGCGCTTGGCGTGCGCCGCGGACCGGCATCGGAAGCAGTTCAACTCTATGACGAAATGACGCCGGTCGAATCCGGCTCAAAAGCTGCCGAAAACGGCGTGGCAACGCATCGCCCTGCTGCCGCTCGCGAGCCGGGTAGCGGACGGCCGACGAAGCGCGAGCGGCGGAAGTTGGACACCTGGCGGCGCCGCAGCCTCGAAGCAGGCTAGGTCACATACCCATAAACGGGATTCCCTTTTCAGGCGAACAGTGATTCATT
>CAYWBS010000327.1:0-4456 GCA_964456215.1 uncultured Hyphomicrobiaceae bacterium | reverse complement strand
ATCGGGATAGGCCGCGCCCAGCTGCGTATCGGGAACGCCGAGCCCCGGTTCCGGCGTCAGCACCGAGCCCAGAAGTGCTTCCGTATAGGGATGCTTTGGCGCGGCAAAAAGGGTTTCGGTGTCATTCATTTCGACAATACGGCCGAGATACATGACCGCCACCCGCGTCGCCAGATGTTCAACGACGGCGAGATCGTGGCTGATGAAGATATAGGTGAGACCGAATTCGCTGCGCAGGTCCTGTAACAGATTAAGGATCTGGGACTGCACAGAAACATCGAGCGCGCTGGTCGGTTCGTCGCAGATGACGGTGTTCGGCCGGTTTATGAGGGCACGCGCGATCGCGACGCGCTGGCGCTGGCCGCCGGAAAGCTGGTTCGGAAAATTGTTGTAAACGCGGCTTGGCAGACCAACGAGTTCCATCATCTCCTCGGTGCGGCGCCGCCACGTCTCGGGTTCGGGATCGTTCTGCACTTTGAGCGGCAGCGTGATGATATCGCCGATGGATTTGCGCGGATTAAGCGAGGAATAGGGGTCCTGGAAAATCGGTTGCAGCCGGCGCGCGACTTCTATGCGGCCGATCGACTTGATCGACTGTCCATCGAGGCGGATTTCACCGGACGTCGGCTGAAGGAGGCCGAGCATCATCCGGGCAAGAGTCGTCTTTCCGCAACCGGATTCTCCCACGAGGCCGAGAACCTCGCCGTGATCGACGGCAAGCGAAACACCGTTCACCGCGTGCAGTGGCCGTTTTGGGCGCAGGAATCCGGCGCCGATCATGAAGGTGCGCGTAACATCCGATAATTCTATCGCCGGCGCGCTCATGCCGCGGTCCCGGATTTCAGGTTTTGCGCACAGCTCTCCGGGGTGAGCGTACAGCGATAATTGTGCGCGCTATTGAAGGCCGGGCGAAGGTCGATCCTGCCGCTCAGGCAGGCATCATGGGTATACCCGCACCGGCCGGCGAATTGGCAGCCGGTCATCTCTCCAACCAGTGACGGCACGATGCCGGCTATGGCGCCCAGATGCGCACCGCGCTTTGTCTTGCCGGGTATGGGGATGCATCTCAACAGCCCTTGCGTATAGGGATGGGACGGTGCGTTGAAGACGTCCTTTGCGCTGCCGGTCTCGACAAATTCACCGGCATACATGACGGCCACACGATCGGCGACCCTGGCCACGATGCCGAGATCATGGGTGATCAGAATGAGGCTCATATTGAACTCGCGCTTGAGTTCGGCCAGAAGGTGCAGGATTTGCGCCTGTATGGTGACGTCCAGCGCCGTCGTCGGCTCATCGGCGAGAATGAGATCCGGTTCGCACATCAGGCTCATGGCGATCATCACTCTTTGCCGCAAACCGCCCGAGAGCTGATGCGGATACTGCCGGAGTCGCCCTCCGGCCCCGGTGATGCCGACCTTTTCGAGAAGAAAGACCGCCCGGTCACGGGCTTCATTGCGGCTCACGCGACGATGGCGCAGCATCGCCTCTTTGAGCTGATTGCCGATCGTGTACGCCGGATTGAGAGACGTCATGGGCTCCTGAAAAATCATTGCGATGCGGTCGCCTCTGAGGTCCGACATCTGCCGTTCGCCGAACTCCAATATGTCCTCGCCGTCGAGCTCCAGGCGGTCCGCGGTGCGCGTGGCGGTCTTCGGCAGCAAATTCATCAAAGAGAGCGCCGTGATCGATTTGCCGCAGCCCGACTCGCCGACAATGCATAAGGTCTCGCCACGCTTGACGCGAAAGCTGACTCCCTGCACCGCGCGCAGCTTGCCGGAGGGTACCGATATGGTCACCGACAGGTTTTCCACGTGAAGGATGCCGTCCGGCACCTGACCCGGCTCCATTGCCGTCAATTCCGGTTTTCCGGCGCCGTCACGTCGCGGATGCCGTCACCGAGGAGATTTATGGAAAGCACCAGCAGGAAAAGGGCCGTGCCCGGAATGCCGATCAGCCATGAATCGAAAAACATCAGGCCTTTCGCCTCGGAGACCATCAGCCCCCAGCTTGGCTGCGGCGGCTGAACGCCAAGGCCAAGAAACGAAAGCGCGGCCTCCAAAAGGATCGCATGGGCCATTTCGAGCGTCGCGACGACGATCAAATGGTTGGCGATGTTCGGCATGATCTCCGCAAGAACAATCCGCTTGGTGGAGCAGCCGAGCGCTTGCGCCGCCGCGACGAATTCAAGGTTGCGGATCTGCTGGGTGGCACTTCTCATGACGACGGCGAACCGGTCCCATATCAGGAGACCGAGCACCCAGATAACGACGGTCAGCGAGCTGCCGACCAGCGACACGACGGCAAGCGCCACCAGCACGACCGGCAGCGACAGCCGCGTGGTGAGGATAAAGTTCACCACGATGTCCACCCGACCGCCGAAATAGCCGGCAAGCACGCCAAGGGTTGTTCCGATGATGCCGGAAATGATCATTGCCGAAAAGCCGATGAACAGCGATATCCTGGCGCCGTAAAACAGGCGCGTAAGATAGTCGCGTCCAAGGGCGTCGGTTCCCAGCGGGTGGTCCCAGGTCGCTTTCGCGCTTTCGTGCCAGATCGGCGGAATGAGCTTGCGCGACAGCATCTGGTCGTAGGGATCGCCTGGGGAAATGACGTCGGCGAAAAGCGCCACGAACACGATCGTGAGGAGAACTCCGGCGCCAATGATGAGCCCGGCATGGCCGAAGATGCGGCGGCGAAGCAACGCTCCCGGCGATGGCTCAAGAATCACTTCAGCGCTTGGCACATCCGTATGGGGTAGGGACACGTTCGCCATGTCAAGACACCCTGATGCGCGGATCGAGCATGGCATTGAGCAGATCGGCCAGCAATGTGAGGACGATATAAAACACCGAAAGCACCAGCACGATTGCCTGCATCATCGGCAGATCGGCGCGCTGGATAGACTCCCAGGCAAGATAGCCGAGCCCATTGATCGCGAATATGGTTTCAATGACGATCGAGCCGCCGAGCATGAAGCCGAATTGGACCGCGGCGAGTGAAACAACGGGCAGGATTGCGTTGCGAAGCGCGTGCTTGAATAGCACCCGCAAGGGCTGCAGTCCCTTTGCGCGCGCGGTACGTATATAGTCCGACGCCAGAACTTCAAGCATCCCCGCCCGCGTCAGACGCATGACGCCCGGCGCCACATAATAGCCAAGCGCTATCGCCGGCATGACGAAGTTTTTCCAGCTGTGGGCACCGGTTATCGGCAAGAGCCGCCAAGTGATGCCGAGCCAGAGCATCATCGTCAGTGCAAACCAGAAACTCGGCATCGCCTGCCCGACGACGGCGACCGTCAAGGCGAAACGATCGATCAGACTGTTCGGACGGATCGCGGCGAGCACCCCGAGCGGGATCGAGAGAAGCAGCGCAAAACTGATGGCACAGGCGCCAAGCAGCATCGTCACCGGCAGCCGGTCGAAAATGACATTCGCCACGTCATCATTGAGATAGTGGGAGCGGCCGAAATCGCCCTGCATGGCGTGAAACAGCCAGTCGAAATACTGAACGATTATGGGACGATCGAAGCCGTAGATATGGCGAATATGCTCAATGTCCTCCTGCGAGGCCGACTCGGGTGCCAGCGCCATGGCCGGATCGCCCGGCAGATAGACCATGGAAAATGTGATCAGGGAGACGGTCAGCGCGACAAGAACCGCCACTCCAAGCCGCTTCAGTGCATAGTTCAACATTGCGGCGCAATCCTATGATGGATGCGCCCCGGCCCAAATTCAGGGCCGGGGCTCCGCGTGCCACGGGTCAGCGGATTACTTCCATTTCGCGCTGTAGAAACGCGGGATTTCGTCCGGCGTCGTCTTGAAGTCGAGGTCCTTCGCGAAGGCGTAGTACTTCGCGTATGTGAACATCGGCAACCAGTAAAGTTCGCCAACGATCCTGCTCTCTGCCTTCGTGTAGAGCTTTTTACGCTCTTCCGGGTCGGTGGTGGTGCCCGCCGCCTTGATGGCTTCGATCACTTCCGGGTCGTCGGCAGGGTCGTCCTTGCCGCCGGAAAAGAATACGCCGGTGATGGCATCGGCGTCAGGGATCGAGTTTGAGCCCCAGGTCATGTGATGCATCGCCGTTTCGCCCTTCCACGCCAGGTCGCGGAGTGCCCGATACTGCATGAAGTTGAGCTTTGCCTTGATCCCGACCTTGGCGAGATCGCCGATCACCGCTTCAGTGTATTCGCGCTGGCGATAGGCATAGATTTCGGTTTCAAAGCCGTTAGGATACCCGGCCTCCTTCAGGAGGGCCTTGGCCTTCTCCGGATCGTAATTCCACTTCGGAACGTCGGCGTCCATGCAGCCGAACTGGTCCGGGTGACACGGAGCGTTGATGACAACCGATGCCGGGCCGACGAGGTTCTTGGTGATCGCCTCGCGGTCGATGGCATGAGCCACGGCCTCGCGGACCCTCTTGTCCTTGAACATCTTGTATTTCGACGAGCCGTCAA
>CAYWBS010000326.1:0-4456 GCA_964456215.1 uncultured Hyphomicrobiaceae bacterium | reverse complement strand
AACCTTCTCGGGCCGGATCGATCGCGGGTGGGATGAATGCGAGGGTGCGATCCATAGAGACCTCAATCAAATTGGGTGCCATTGTCACGTCGTCATAACTAAACTAGGTATTCATAAGTGCCTTCGACAAGGCCGGCCCTGGCGATAGCAGACGTGAATAAAGCGCGGGTCCAATCTCTTCTTGATGCGGAAGTTGAAAAATGGTCGGAGAAATCTTTCGTACAGTTGCTCGAGGAGCTTCACGACGTTACAGCATATTGGCGTGGAGAAAATGACGACTTCCATCAATTTGAGGTTTTGTTGATCGAACACGAGCCTGACTATGTTCATGTGAGCATTTCAATTGATGACGGCAGTTTTCTCCGATCATTCGCGCCGCTCACGCGGGGCTTCATAGTTCGTCGCGATGGCCGAATTGAGAAGTAGGCGCCACGTGGCGCACTCCATATATTGAAGCCATGTAGCAAGTTTTCCACCGCGAGGATTCGGTTATGAGCCAGTTGGGTCGCTTGAGTATTTGGGACGATCCTAGCGTCTCAGATGCACTCGCATGGTATCTCGAGGTTGCGGAGAACCGGCGTCCGGCCAAGTTTCGTATTGCCGCCACTATTGAGACGGACCTCGATCTTCAAGCGAGCGGAGAAGAGGTGCTTTGGGCCGAACTCGACCGCTTGACCCCAATCTTCCTTGCGCGTTGGCAAAAGATCCGCGCCGGCGAACGCCTGCCGGACGAAGCTCGGGGCACCAGCCTGTTGGAGTTGTGCCGGGAGCTTGCCTACCGCATGCTCTCCCATTGCAACTTTTGTCCATGGGATTGCCGCGTCGATCGGATGAACGGGGCCAAGCTGGGCGCATGCAAGCTGGCCTCCGGCGCACGGGTCAACACATATTTCCATCACACAGGAGAAGAAATCTACTATCGCGGTACGCAAGGGTCGGGGACCATCTTTTTCACGTCCTGCAACATGCGTTGCGCTTTCTGTCAAAACGGCGACATCAGTACCGACAAGGACAATGGGGAAGAGGTCGATCCCAGAACATTGGCGGCCATGGCTTGGCTGCTCCGGCGAGAAGGCTGTCACAATATCAATTGGGTCGGTGGCGAGGTCGTAATTCATCTGCACGCGATCGTCGATGCGATCGCGCTTTTGGGACGCGGATTTACACCGTCGGCCACAGACCTGAAGCGTGCGCGGCGAATGAAGGCTGATGGCTCTTACTGGTTTGCAGATCTGCCAGGCTCCGCCGTTTACGACGGCGGCTTCAACGCGCCAATTCTTTGGAACAGCAATTTCTTTATGACCGAGGATGCCATGAAGATCCTGCACATCCTTACCGATGTGTGGCTTCCGGATCTCAAGTTCGGACCGGGCCGTTGCGCAATTACCCTGGCGAGGACACCTCGTTATTGGGAGGCCGTTACGCGCAACATTGCCCTTTTGCACAGTTGGGGTGAGGACTTCACCATTCGCCACCTGGTCATGCCCAATCATGTTGAATGTTGTACCATTCCGATCCTTGAATGGATTTCCAAATACGTGCCAACGACGCCCATCAATATCATGGCGCAATATCATCCTGACAATTTCTGCGACCCAGCAAGCGCCAAATATCGGGATAAGTACGCTGAAATCGCCCGCCGACCCACGCGCGCGGAGCTTGACGCATCGTGGCATCACGCGCGCTCCTTAGGCCTCGAATTCGAGAGCACCATGTTCGAACGCGGCGATCCGTTTGGCATCTCGGAGATTTTTCCGATTTGACGTAACGAACATTATGGCATTGAGATCTTGGTTTTTGGCAACATGTCGGCTCTTGGCACGAAGCGCCAGTACCGGACGCAAAACTTTTTTTCCGGAGCTGAGGGTGTTCCAGACGGTCCCGCCGAGCGGTCGCAACCGCCGGGTTTGGCCCATTGCGCAAATCGCATCGGTCGGCGATATCTACCGGTGTTGAGCGCTAATCGGACCAAATTTGCTCACCTTATGAGCTTTCGACATGAGCGAAAGCGGACATCGGAGCGTCGTCCCTATCTCGGTGCGTAGAATCGAAAGGGTTTTTCTATGGTGCCACGCAACTGAATATGACTAACCTGATGTAAAATTTGAGTAACGGCCAACACGCTGGCGCAACAGTCGGGAGGCAACAAATGGCCACAGGCACAGTTATCCCCTACATCGACTCGCACTGCCATACTCACGGCTTTCCCTATGACGCCTGGGAAACAATCGGATCGACAGGTGTTGCGGCGATCGTCATTTCGGCCGGCAATCCTCATGTGCACCGCGAGATCCACGAAGAAGTGCCAGACCTTGCCGATGTGAAGCGCTATTGGGAGGAGCCAATCCGCTTTTCCGCTGCAGCCGAGAAGATGCACTTCTTCAAGGTGTTCGTCGGTGTTGGGATTTCCTTCATGACGAAGGTCGACCAGTGGGAGGATGCGTTGGAATTGATCCCCGACCTGCTCAAGGAGCCCAGCGTCGTCGCCATTGGTGAGACGGGAATTGACCCGGTGCAATATTTCGGCATGCAGTGGCCAATCGACGAGCAGAAAATAGCCTTCGAGGAACAGGTTAAGCTGGCGAAAAAGCTGGACAAGCCGTTTATCCTGCATACCCCCACGCCGAAAAAGAGCCGGGACTTCCTGCACGAGCTGGCGGTATCCAATCTCCCGAACGAGGATTACAAGCGCTATTTCCTCGATATGGATATGGAGATCATCAACAATGTCGGTCTGGATCACAGAAGGCTGGTCATTGACCATGTCGATGAAACCATCCTCGAATATGCGCTGGAGGAAACGAATGCCTATATCGGCATCGGCGTGGGCCAGACGCTCCGCCACACCAACCCGAATTTCTTTGCCGATGTTGTCGAGCGGTATGGTCCAGATCGGCTGATGGTGAACTCGGATCACGTCGCCTATGTCGCCAATGACCTGCTCGCCATTCCGAAGGCCATACGCGAGATGCGTCGCCGAAGCGTGGAAGATGTAGCGATCAGAAAGGCCGTGTTCGACAATGCGAACACGTTCTATGAGCTGAAACTATAACGTTATCAGACACTGGAAGATCCTTCGGGAAATCGCTGTGCCATCCGCCCGTTGAACGTCATCAAGACGTCGTTCACACCCACGCCCCACCACTCCGCGATGTGCGCGAGCGTAATCTCGTCGTGGCCGCTGCCGCCAAGAATGACAACCTCGTCACCGACCTGCGGCGCTTTGACAGCGGAAAGATCGAGCACGCAGTGCTCAAGCGAAACCCCGACAACCGGGGCTCTGACGCCGCCGACGTGCATATAGCAGGAACGCCCGGCAGCCGCGACACGGTTCCCGTCGTTACGTCCGAACGGAACAACGCCCGTCGCCCCTTCTACGCGGTCTGAGTAGATCCCCTCATAGCCGGGTGCCGGGTCACCCGCATCCGGCGAGATATGAATGAGGCGCGTACGCACGCCGGCCATGACAGGGCGAAACGCAGACGCCTCGCCGACGTCTTTGACAGGTGAGTTGCCGTAAAGAATTCCTCCCGGGCATACGGCGGTGCAGCTGTCTTCAATACCGGCGACGATGGCGGCGCTTGCCCGGGCCTGGGTGAAGGGAATTGTCAGACCGTCCCGGGCAAGCGTGCCAACAAGGTCATCGAACCTGGCAATGCGCTCCCGGGCCCATTCGCATCCCTCCTTATCGAAGAAGGGCAGGTGCGTGTAAAGGCCGGCAATGTTCACGCGCGGCTGGCCGGCCAGTTTGAGCACGAAGTTTTTTGCATCGCGAAGCGGGACGCCCAGCCGACCGAATCCGCAGTCGACCTTGATGAATACGGAGACCGGCCGGTCACTATATTCAGCCACGGCATCTGCCATCTCCGCATTGTGCACGGTTGGCGTCAAGTCGTGTTTAACGAATTCGGGAACCGCCGAGGGAAGCGTAGTGCCGAACATCAAAATCGGAGCCTCGATCCCCGCCTCACGCATCGCAACGGCGTCGCGGAACGATCCTGTCGAAAGCATTTCGACGCTGCGCTCGCAGAGCCGGCGCGCCACCGGGATGGCGCCATGGCCATAGGCATTCGCCTTCAGGGACGCGATGACCTTTACGTCAGGCCCGATCCGCCGTCTTACCTCGTCAAGGTTGTCACTCAGCGCGTAGAGATCGACGTCCATAAATGTTGGATGCGTCATAAAATCTTGCATAGACACTTTCGCAGCCATCAAAGGACAGGCCTTCACTATCGCGATAATTGTAAACTCCAGCTTGCCTGGGATGATATTGCATCCTGGCCAATTTCGGCAGCGCAAACCAAGTTGATGTCCGCTCATGGCCCATTACGTCGCCGGTGCGTAGCTCGGGAATGGCAGCATCCGCCAGCAGCGGAAGTGGCCGACGCCGCACCGTCTCGCATTCCAATGTCCGAGTTTGTATAAAACCGGCGATCATCTACGAGGCCATTCGGCG
>CAYWBS010000325.1:3126-4469 GCA_964456215.1 uncultured Hyphomicrobiaceae bacterium | reverse complement strand
TGCCGCTACAGGCCGACGATTATGTGCACAGGATTGGGCGCACGGGCCGCGCCGGCCGGCTAGGTTTCGCGGCCACGCTCGTAACACCCGCGGACAAAAAATACATTCGGGGACTTAAGCGGATATGCGGGGAAACGCTGGATTGGATAGGTGAGCCTCCCGGCGTATCGGAGAAACAGTCTGACGGCAAACGAAAAGACCGCGGGCAGGTGAGCCGAAATACGCGCCCAAAACGGCGCCAACCAAGATCGAACGACAAATCGGACAAACCGAGTGCCAATGAGCCCGGTCATTCGGGTCGGCCTGGTTCCAAGACTAAACCGGCGGCGAAACCGTCAAAGAGGCGCGCATCCAAGAAAGAGCCGTCCGAGGTGGGTATGGGCCAACACGTCCCTGAGTTCATGAAACGGCCGATCCGCTCCACAAACTAACGCCCCCTATTTTGGGCTGATTTACGTCACCTTAACCTCCTTCATCCATACTGCAGGTAGAAAAAAATCTGGCGACTGACGTATTCATTGCGCGCGTTTTCCAGGCGGGGCTTGGATTTGCCAAACACAAGAAAACGTCACTGCCGACCCTGCAGGGGAAGGAAAAATGGTGGGCGAAGATCAAGATTTTGAGCGCACGATAAACTTTGGAGAACGTGCGCTCGGCTATCTGAAATACAATGTCACTCCGGCCATTCCCCGGTATTACGAGCTCTGGTACACCTACGCCGCGGGTCACAATATGGCGTTGATAAACGCTATCGGGGAGCTGCTCGCCGAAAAATCCCGGCTCTCGCCAAAAGATACCGAAAGGCTCTATGACACCTTCCTCTCGCCTCTTCGCAAGACGGAACAGGTTGAAGAAGTCGGCGCTCAGATTAGCGCCGAACTCAAGGACATTGTCGACCTCATCCGGCAATTATCCAGCAACTCCGGCAAATATAGCGAGGAGCTGGAAGATGCCGTCACGAATCTGGCAAGCGTTACCGATAGCAGTCAGCTAAAGTCGATCGTTACTTCGCTTATTGCGTCCACAAAGGACATGGTTGAGCATAACCAAAAACTCGAAGGCCATCTCCAAGAATCCCGTGAACAGATCTCGGAGCTCAACAGGAGTCTTGAAGCGATCCGGACGGAATCCATGACGGATACGCTCACGGCGATCGCAAACCGTAAGAAGTTCGATCAGACCATCGAGTACGAAACCGAGCAGGCAAAAGCGAATAAGACGCCCATGTGCGTCATGTTCGCAGACATCGATCATTTCAAGAGATTCAATGATACCTATGGACACCAAACCGGCGACCAGGTCTTGCGGCTCATTGCCGGCGTCCTGAAGAATGATCTGCAGCA
>CAYWBS010000325.1:0-3116 GCA_964456215.1 uncultured Hyphomicrobiaceae bacterium | reverse complement strand
CGAATGTTAATGGGCGCGATCTTGCCGCGCGTTATGGCGGCGAGGAATTCGCAATCATTCTTCCGCACACGGAGCTCCAAGACGCTTTGAAACTCGCCGAGCAGATCAGACGCGCGGTTTACACGAAAGAGCTCGTCAAAAAGACGACCGGCGAAAGCCTTGGACGGATAACGATCTCGATCGGTGTTGCGCGTTTCCAGCCGGGCGAGTCAATCGAAGCTTTTATTCATCGCGCCGACTGCTGTCTCTACGCGGCAAAACATAGCGGTCGAAACGCCGTGAAATGCGAGACGGATCCCGACGTCGAAATCAAGGATTTCGAGCCTAGCGCCGCCTGAGCGGATTTCACTTGCGGGCTTGACGCCCCGCACATGTATAGGGCGATCGCGAACCGCCGCGCACCAGCGACCGCAGCCCAAAATCCAGAAACGGAGCCTCTCGCTTCGGCCCGCTTCCGGCGTACTTCGGATTGAGCACCGCTTTGCGGACGCCGGGCGCCGCGCTACACCCTCAGACGGACTTTGTAGGTTTGTCCGACATTTCCGCGACATCCAGCGATGCCGGCGTAATTTCCACCGAGACGCCGCAGCCGCAGGCGCTCGTTTGATTGGGATTATTGAATACGAAGCCAGACGAAAGCTTGTCGATCTGATAGTCCATTTCAGTGCCGAGAAGAAACAAAATCGCCTTTGGATCGATAAGTATCCTCACGCCCTTGTCCTCGACGACCTCATCCAAGGGATCCTGCTCTTTGGCGTAGCCCATGGTGTATTCCATGCCCGCGCAGCCGCCATTCTTTACGCCGACGCGTACGCCCACAATGTTCTCCGAGGACTCCGTCATAATGGAGCGTATGCGCTCGGCAGCTTTTTCCGTCAGCGTTACGATTTTAGGTGTCGTGCGTGTCATTGGCATAATTCTTAGATCGGTCTTTTCAACCCCATTTGCAAGCCGCCAGACCTCGTCCGGACGGTTTCCGCCGGTTGCTAAAACATGTTCAGCGCCACCCGCGCCTCGTCCGACATGCGGCTCATATCCCAAGGCGGGTCGAAGACCAGATTGACCTTTACATCGCCGACCCCGTCGATAGAGCGGATCGCATTCTCGACCCAAATCGGCATATCGCCAGCGACCGGACAGCCCGGCGCCGTCAAAGTCATATCAACGACAACATCACGGTCATCGTCGACATCAATTTTGTAAATAAGTCCGAGCTCGTATATATCCACCGGGATCTCGGGATCATATACGGTCTTGAGCGCGGCGATCATGTCGTTCGTCAGCCGCTCCAATTCCTCCTCCGGTAATGATGAACCCGGTTCCAGAGGAATGCCTGCATCACCAGATTGTTCTCTCGCGTCTGCACCCAGCTCTGCCGGCCGGACTTTTTCGGTTTCTTCTGTCATTTTAACCCTACAAAAAGAAGCTTTCCGCCTTTGTCAACGCATCCGCCAGCGCGTCGACTTCCTGCAAAGTATTATACATGGCGAATGACGCCCGGCATGTCGACGTTACACCATATCGTGCCAAAAGCGGCTCCGCGCAATGGGTCCCTGCCCTAACGGCAATCCCCGAGCGATCAATTATGGTGCTGACATCGTGAGCATGAACGCCATTCATCTCGAAGGACAGAATACTGCCCTTGCCAGGGGCACTGCCGAAAATTCTAAGGCTGTTCATTGCCTGCAAACGCTCCTGGGCATATTCGATCAAGCTATCTTCATGTGCCTTGATCCGCTCCTGGCCCACGGAGGTAACGTAATCGATGGCCGCCGCGAGCCCAATCGCCTGGACAATTGGCGGCGTCCCGGCCTCGAATTTATGCGGCGGCACGCCGTAGGTCACATTCTCGCAGGTCACCGTATTGATCATCTCGCCACCCCCCATATAGGGCGGCATCGCGTCGAGATGCTCTTTCTTTGCGTAAAGAACCCCGATCCCTGAGGGGCCATAAAGTTTATGGCCTGTAAACGCGTAGAAATCGCAATCGAGCGCCTGGACGTCGACCGGCAGATGAACCGCACCTTGCGCCTTGTCAACAAGCACGGGAATTCCCCTGTCGTGGGCGAGCGCGATCACATCCTTGAGCGGGACAACGGTGCCGAGGACATTTGACATATGCAGCACCGCGATCATTTTGGTCCGTGGTGTCAGAAGTTTCTCGAACTCGTCGAGAAGAAATTCTCCATTATCGGCGATCGGCGCCCATTTGATCACCGCACCCCGCCTTTCGCGGTGAAAATGCCACGGCACGATATTCGAATGGTGCTCCATGATGGTGAGGACGATTTCATCGCCTTCGCCGATCCGCATCCCGCCGAAGGATTGCGCCACGAGATTGATGGCTTCCGTGGCATTGCGCGTGAAAATAATCTCATCGTCCGAAGCCGCATTCACGAATTTCTGGACGGTCTTGCGCGCCTCTTCGTAATTGGCCGTCGCCAGATTGCTGAGGTAATGCAGCCCGCGATGGACATTGGCGTATTCGTGGGAATAGGCATGGGAGATCGCATCGATAACGGCTTTCGGCTTTTGCGCCGAGGCGCCATTGTCTAGATAAACGAGGGGCTTGCCGTGGATCTCGCGCCCGAGGATGGGAAAATCGGCGCGTATCTTGTCAACGTCGTAGCCGCCGGCCGCAAGGGATACGGCTTGGTTCGTGACGTCCGCCTCTGGCATATCGACTGTCATTGCGTTCATTCTCCGAACCAGGAAAAGGCCTTTTCTGTCAACGCCTCCCGGATGCCGTCATGTTCGATCAGCTCCAGGGCTTCGCCGATAAAAGCCGCGATCAAAAGCGCCCGTGCCTCGCGCTCACCGATGCCGCGGCTACAGCAGTAAAAGAGCAGATCTTCGTCGATCTGGCCCGATGTCGAGCCGTGGCCGCATATCACATCGTCGGCGTAGATCTCCAATTCCGGTTTTGAATCGAATTCAGCATTTTCCGACAACAATAGCGCTTGCGCCATCTGCATCCCGTCGGTCTTTTGCGCGCCCTTGCGGACCACGAGCTTGCCTTGAACGACGCCACGGGCGGATTCATCAAGAACTAACTTGAATTGCTCGCGTCTTTCACAATGGGGCACCGCATGATCGACCACGAGCGTCGTATCGCA
>CAYWBS010000324.1:0-4484 GCA_964456215.1 uncultured Hyphomicrobiaceae bacterium | reverse complement strand
CGGCGGGACCGTCCCACGGCTCCATGAGCGCCGCCTGATATTCATAAAAAGCGCGGCGCTTCTCATCCATGAGCGGGTTGCCGGACCAGGCTTCCGGAATAAGCGTCATGATGGCGTGGGCTAGGGAATAACCTCCTTGAACCAGAAATTCGAGGGCATTGTCGAAGCAGGCCGTGTCCGACTGGCCTTCGTAGGAAATCGGCCAAAGCTTTTCGATGTCCGCCCCGAAAAGCGGCGAGGAAACGCTTGCTTGCCGGGCGGCCATCCAATTGAGGTTGCCGCGCAGCGTATTGATTTCGCCGTTGTGAGCAACCATCCGGTAGGGATGGGCAAGTTTCCAGGATGGAAAGGTGTTGGTTGAAAAGCGCTGGTGAACGAGGGCGAAAGACGTCACCAGGCGTCCGTCGGACAGATCTTTGTAATAGGGTTCGAGTTGGTCAGCCAGGAACATGCCCTTGTAGACAACCGTCCTGCACGACATGGACACAACATAGAACTCGCTGTCGACGCTGCTTGTTTCATCGAAAATCTTATTCGAAATCACCTTGCGCAGGATGAACAGGCGGCGCTCGAACGCCGTCTCATCGCTTATCTCCTTGCCCCGTCCGATGAACACCTGGCGCTGGAACGGCTCCGTCGCGATGACCGAATCCGAAATGCAGGAATTGTCGACGGAAACGTCCCGCCAGCCAAGAAGGACCTGGCCTTCGTCCAAGACCGTTTGTGCGATCACTTCCTCGTAACGGCGTCTGAGCTCCTGGTCTTGAGGCATGAAAATCTGGCCGACGCCATATTGCCCGGGCTCCGGCAGTTCAAATCCGAGCGCCGCGCATTCCTCTGACAGTAAGCTGTGCGGAATTTGCACAAGCAGACCAGCGCCGTCTCCGGCCCTTGGGTCGGCGCCGACCGCCCCCCGGTGTTCCAGGTTGCAAAGAATTTCGAGACCTTTGACGACAATATCATGGCTCCTGCGGTTGTTCAGATCGGCAATGAAGCCGATCCCGCACGCATCATGCTCATGGCGAGGGTCGTAAAGCCCCTGAGCTCCGGGCAGCCCATGACCGCATGATTTGCCGGGCTTTGTGGAATTCTTCATTGGAGTATTTTTCAAAAACTCATTCATGGTCTGTGTAGTTGTCAATTCGCATTTACTTCCTTGCCCAAAAAGGCGCATTTCCATCTTTCGGGCCCGGCGATCTGGAAGGCTTTGTCCGCGCCTATCGCTTGGATTGCGGAGCGTGCCGCGCCGGCAGTCTTTGAGGCTGGATGGCGGCCTGTTCGACAATTCACCGAAACAATGCGTGTATATTACGTCTGAACGCCGCAAACCGGGAGTCTCAGAATTTCCAATTCGTGACGTTACCTGCCGGAGAGGTCCGCTTCACCGGCAGCATCATTTGAAATTCCATCCATTTAGCGCCAACGGAGGCTGGACTTTTGTTCTGCCTGGTCAATGGAACATGGCATGATGATGTCCATTCGCCTCTACCGCCAGCTCATTGCAAAGGACAGCAAGACTGACCTATCGCTTTGTCAAAATGCCAGATTTACAGAACCGACTCAAGAGAAGATCTCACTTCTCCTTAGAAGATGAACGATTGTGTCTCAGAATAAGAATGCTGTTTTCGCCATTCATGCAATATTTCCGATGCTTATATGACGGGTATGTTTCCCGTCTCTTGAAGAACTTTAAATACAAATTCAGTTAGGATTTGGAGTTGGAAAGTTAAAAAGAATCCACCCCATGCGATGCGTCCGCGCCGAGGAGTGCCGCCGCCTTTAGCCCCGTGTCCGCGTGCGATTTAGGTCATCCGGTTCAATGATCTTGCGGTGAAGCGTCATCCATCTACATTGAACGACTTCTTAAACCGTGCGGACCGAGCCGAACTGAGGTTTCCTCGATGACCGGAACAGGAAAACAGATGCTGCCATACGGCGCATGGCCGTCGGCGATTTCGGCACGATCCGTCGCCGAGCAATCCCTCCGTTTTGCGGGGATCGGTGCCGACGGCGGATGGATCTATTGGAGTCAAACCCGCCCGGCGGAGGGTGGCCGCTCGGTGGTGATGCGTTGGCGCGCCGGCGACGAACCAGAGGACATCCTGCCGGCGCCTTTTTCGGCGCGCTCCCGTGTGCACGAATATGGCGGCGGCGCCTTTTTGGCCGTCGATGACACGCTCTACTTCGTCAATGACGACGATCAGGACGTTTACCGTTTGCGGCCGGGAAACCGGCCGGAGCGGCTGACGTCGGAACCGGCAATGCGTTTCGCCGATATGTGTCTGGATGCGGCGCGCTCCCGGCTTATCGCCGTCTGCGAGCGCCACGCCCCGGCGGACGTTCACACTCACCCCGACAATCTGCTTGTTGAGATCTCGCTAAACGCGCCGAAATTAGGTGAGGTGCGGGAGCTTGTTGTCGGCCACGACTTTTTCGCGGGTCCGGTGCTGAGCCCCGATGGCCTGAAGCTTGCCTATCTTGCCTGGGATTTGCCGGATATGCCGTGGGACAGCGCCGCGCTTTATCTCGGAGCATTCGACGGAAGCAATGCGGTTGCGCGGTCCGATCGTGTCGCCGGCGGCGCGGACGGGGCGGTCTTTCAGCCGGAATGGACCGAAGACGGTAAGCTGCTTTTTGTGTCTGACGAAAGCGGATGGGGCAATTTCTATTGCCATGGCGATGGTGCGAAGCGGCAGTTGACGGACGCCGAAGTCGAATTCAGCCAGCCGCTTTGGACTCTCGGCATAAAATATTATGCAATCCTCAAAAGCGGTCGAATTGCCGCCGTCTATGTGGAGAATGGCCGCTACCGCCTCGGCTCCATTGATGCAACGAGCGGTGAGGTCGTACCTGTCGAAACCGACCTTCGCAGCTTTCAGTCCGTTGCCAGCGATGGCCATGACGTCTTTGCCATTGGAGCGACGGACCGGTCACCGGCGACTGTCTTTCGCATCACGCTGGAAAGCGGGCGTTCGGCGGCGCTCGCAAAAGGAGGTGCCGCATCAACCTATCCGGCTGAACTGCTCTCCAAACCGGAGGTCCTTGAGTTCGAAAATGCGGCTGGCCAATCGGTGTATGGCCTTTACTTTCCGCCCGCCAGCGACACTTGCCGGGGTCCGACAGGCGAGGCGCCGCCGCTCATCCTCAGCGTCCATGGCGGGCCAACCTCGAGCGTCAATCGCGGTCTCAATCTCAAGGTGCAGTATTGGACGAGCCGGGGATTTGCGTTCTTCGATATCGACTATTCCGGCAGCACCGGTTATGGCCGGGCTTATCGCCAACGGCTTGACGGGCGCTGGGGAGATATTGACGTAACGGATTGCATTTCCGGCGCCCGCTTTCTGGCGTCAAGCGGCAAAGCGGACCCGGCGCGGATGCTGATCACCGGCGGCAGCGCCGGGGGCTTTACTGTCCTTGCGGCCCTTGCGGCATCGGACATTTTTGCGGCAGGGGCATGTTATTACGGCGTCGCCGACCTCCTGCAACTGCTCAAGATCACGCACAAATTCGAAGCAGGCTATCTCTACCGGCTCCTTGGGATTTCCGGTAACCAGAACGAAGCGGCGTTTCGCCAACGCTCGCCCCTCTATCGTGTTGACGAGATAAGCCGTCCCGTGATTTTCTTTCAGGGCCTGGAAGACAAAGTCGTCCCACCGAGCCAGACCCGGGACATGGCCGCTGCACTCAAAAAGCGGGGCATACAAGTGTTCTATCTGGAGTTTTCCGGCGAGGGCCACGGCTTTCGCAAAGCCGAGACGATCGAGAAGGCGCTAGACTATGAGTATGCCTTTTATGCGCGCGTGCTGAAACTGACCCTGCCTCGGCGGCCTGCCGATCTCGACACGGCCCGAATCTGACGGCCGACAATCCCACGACCGTATAGCGCAAAGGACCTCGCAGGAACGTGTTTCTCAATAACGCCAGAACGCGCCGGAGAACTGAACGACCGCGGGAAAAAGCGTGCAAAGAACGCGCGGGCACTCCCAAGGAGTGCCCGCCTCTTTACGTGACCGGAGATGGAATTAGGCGGCTTCGCCGGCACTATTCTCCAACACCACGTTCGATCCGTTCGTTGATCGGATCTCGATCGAGCGCGGCTTCATCGCCTCCGGGATCTCACGAACGAAGTCGATATGCAGCAAGCCGTTTTTCAGCTCCGCGCCCCTAACCTCGACATGATCGGCAAGCTGGAAGCGGCGCTTGAAGGAGCGGCCGGCGATCCCCTGATGGAGATACACCCGCTCGGGCTCCTCGGTCTGCCGCTCACCGGAGATCGTCAGAACGTTCTCCTTGACCTCGACATTCAGATCGTCATCTCCGAAACCGGCGACGGCCATGGTGATGCGATAGTCATTGTCTCCGGTCTTCTCGATATTATAGGGCGGAAAGCCGGGCTGCTCGCCTTCGAAACCGCCGATCGAATCCATCAGGGACGCCAAACGGTCAAAGCCGATCGTAGATCTGTAAAGAGGGGTAAGGTCGAA
>CAYWBS010000323.1:1043-4487 GCA_964456215.1 uncultured Hyphomicrobiaceae bacterium | reverse complement strand
AGTACGCGGGGCCAGCAGATTTTTTTGCCCTAATCGAAAGGGGCAAGGCAGCGGACATGTGAGGGGCGCCCTGAAATGATGATCCAGTCGATTATGCTGGTCGCCCTGGGTTTTTTTATCGGCGCCCTGCTCACGCTCGTCTTGTTGCCGGCCTTTTGGCGCCGCGCCGTGCGTCTCACCACCGAACGGATCATGTCAAGCATGCCAGTTTCGCTCTCGGAAATAAGAGCGGACAAGGACCAACTCCGCGCGGATTTCGCCATCAAGATCCGCCACGCCGAAGTCGAACTGGAAAAAGCGCGAACGCGGATCGCCAAGCAACGGATCGAGTTGAGCAGACGCGACTCGGAAATCGATTCTCTTCAATCGCGGATCGCGGCGCTATCGACGAACCTCGAAGAGCAGAATAATGCCAAAAAAGTTCTGGAGCAGACGGTAGCCAGCCGATTGCCGAAACTCGAGGCCCAGCTCGACAAAGCCAAAGAGCTGCTCGGCGTCCGATTCCAGGAAATCACAAAGCTTAAGGTCGCCATAGACCAGCAGGAGGACAAACTGGACGAAGCGCGCCAAAGGGAAAATGTCCGCCAATCAGAGTTCGAGCGGATGAGGTTGGCTTTGGACCAAAGCTATGAGGAAAAGCGCAGCGCCGAAGTCGCGCTGGAGCAACGGGCCGAATTCGATGCCTTGTTGGCAAAGAACAAGGAGCTTGAAAGCGAGGTTCGGAAAATTACCGAAGCGCTTTTCGAAGCGAAGGCGCGTGAAGAAGAAGAGACGACGCTCTTGAAGGCTGAGATGCACGGACTCGCCGATCAGATCATGGCCCGTACCAATGGTGCCGCTCAGCCGGAAAGCATCCCTGCGAAATCGGAATCCACGGTCGATGGCAGCGATGAGAACGCGGCGGTTGAAGCCCCAACCGAAAGCAAACTGGCAGGCGGGCCGGAAGACCAGATTCGCGAACCGGACTCCGGTGGCAATACGCGGGACGAGAACGTTGTCGAAGACGGGAGTGAGACCGCCGATGACAAGGAAAGCGCTCGCGCCGCGGCGCCCAAAAGTACGAAAAAACGCCAACGCCTGGGTGAACGTCTGAAGAGCGTTTAGATCCACAATTCCCGCTGCGGCACTCAGTGCGATATTAGCCGTGCAGGATAACCACCTTCAGCGCTTCGCCGACGCCGCCGACCCGGGTATGCTTCTGTGGCAGCCCCACTCTCTCATAGCCCTCGCGGATCGCCATTTGGTAGCAGGCCTCCGTCGTCACCGCCCTGGCACCCAGATCCTTATTGTGCTTTTCGAGCTTGGCGGAAAGATTTACAGCAGACCCGATCACCGTATATTCGAGCCGATTCTGGCCGCCGATAGCGCCAAAGATGACGGGCCCGAGCGCGACGCTGGCATTAATCCTGATCGGCCTCTCGCAGCGTGCTTGCCGCGTCCGCGCCCAGTCCTCGGCGGCAGCAATGATTTCATCAACGGCGCGGAGCGAGTCGGCGGCGGCCGTGGCGCTCTCGGCGACAGCGCCAAAAGTCGCCAGAATGCCGTCGCCCATGAACTTGTCTATGGTGCCTTTATGTCTCTGAATGATGGGGACGATCAACGCCTGATATTCGGCGAGCAGGCACATCACCTGATCGGGCGGCATTTCAGAGGCGAGCGTCGTGAAGCCGCGGATATCGACATTGAGCACAGCCGCCTCGCGCTTGACACCCTCGCCGGCGGCGATTTGCCGGTCGGCGGAGCGGATTTGCGTCGCCACCGACTCGTCGAAGAACCGCGAAAGGTCGCGCGCCGCTGTCTGCTCGGCAATCGCCTGGACAAAAAGCCGCTGGCCTCTTCTCAGCACCAGCGCCAGAACAAACGTCACCATGACAATGGTGATGATCTTGTCGATCTCGCCGCCGATGAGAATCGAATTGCTCGTGAGGTAAATGACATAGTCCTTGGTGATCATCGTGTTTTGCGGATCGACGGTAATCACATAGCCAATCAGAGCAAGCCATCCTGCCGCTGCGATGAGTCCTGCCACCAGAACGAAACGCGGCTGAAATCTGAGCGCCCTGATCGCGATGAAGAGGAAGATGTAAAAAACCGTCGGAGCCTTCAGAAAGAAGGAGGCCGGCTGTTGGTACTGGATGTGGAAGCTGACGATCAACAGCAGCAGCAATCCAATATCAAAGCCGATTGAGATATAAACTGCCCAGTCTGGAATGCTGCGGTTGAGCGCCCAGATAAGACCAATCAGCGTAAGGACGAAGTAAACCGACAGAACGTAAGGAACCGGCGAAAACGCAGTTCCGGCATCCGTCTTTCGCGAAACGGTATAGAGAACGGCGAAGAAGATCGCCAAGGCGAGCTGGAAGACCTTGATCGCCACCTCGCTGGCATCGTCCTGCTTCTTGATAGACTCAAGGACGCGTCCCGGAAGTGTTTCTGTACTCGGCTTATCCGCAATATCGTGATAAAGCGCCTGCAATACACCGTGGCGTTCTGTCGTCGGAAGAGCGATCATGGCAATGCTCCTAGCTTGTGCGCATATGCTTAAGCATCTGGGTTAGGAAATCCAAGCTTCAGGCGGATATTTGTGAGATCTTTTGAACCGCGGGCCCATCGACCGGTCCCGGCCGCCGACAGTCTGTCATCAACCCGTAGCGCCGGTTTTGGACCTGGCGTGACAACAGTTGGCCTTGAAAAGGCCAAGCGAGACCGTTTATGGCTCTCAGGCTACTGTTCATATTTGATGGCCGCGCCAATTCGTTAACTTCATCCGATATCTAAAAATTTACGGATCGTTGCGATAATCTTGGGGATTTGAATGAGTTATGCCGTCGTTCTTGTCGCGGCCTGCGTCCTCGTCGATACGGATGGCCGTGTTCTTCTGGCTCGACGCCCAACCGGTAAGATGCTGGAAGGGCTTTGGGAGTTTCCCGGAGGAAAGGTAGAGTCCGGCGAAACGCCGGAGACAGCGCTCATTCGCGAATTACGGGAGGAGCTTGGCATCGAGGTGCTCGAACGCTGTCTGGCGCCGCTAACATTCGCAAGCCATTCATATGATGATTTTCATCTTCTGATGCCGCTTTACGTCTGCCGCAATTGGGAAGGTGATGTGTGTCCGCTGGAGGCTCAGGAGCTCGCATGGGTGAAACCCAACCGGTTGAACGCCTTTGACATGCCGCCGGCCGACGAACCGTTGAAAGCTATGTTAAGGGATATGCTTTAAAAGCTTGATCCAATGTCAGATCAGGAAATGGACCGATCAATGCTCAACAATGAAACCGCGACAGGTGGCGACAACATGGGAGTCGGGGATCAGAGGGAGCGTACGGTTTTTCTCTCTTGCGAATCCGGGGCAACCTCGATCGAATATGCCGTCATGGTCGCCGGAATCGCCGTCGTGATCGTTTCCGCCGTATACGCCTTGGGCGGCACGACACTCGGCCTCTA
>CAYWBS010000323.1:0-1033 GCA_964456215.1 uncultured Hyphomicrobiaceae bacterium | reverse complement strand
TCAGGCGCAACAGGGACGATGGCGCTATGGCAAGATGGCTAGCCAGACCTTTAACGACACTTTACCATTAGCGAGGGAAAAGATAATCGCCGCCGAGTGATATCGGACAGTCAAAAGGGGACCGACAAATCACCTGTCCGTCAGATCAAGTCGTTCGTTCTACAGCTTATGTAAGGCTTTCGAGGAATGTAGAAGCATGCGGCCTTAGCTTAAATTGGAGATAGAATGATGACCGATTTCGATGAGAAAACAATCGACCACGAGCCAACCGCTCGCAATCTCAACAAAGAGATCTGGATGCGCGGATTGTTCATGCTCCTGTTCCTGTTTGCTTTTGGGATTGCCCAAAGCCTTTTGTTTTTGCTCGCGCTCGCTCAGTTCGTGTGGCTTCTAATTACCAAGCAGCAGAACCACCACCTAAGCCGCTTTGGTGCGTCGCTATCGATCTGGTTTTCTGACACAGTTCGGTTTCTCAGTTGCGAGACTGACCAAAAGCCGTTTCCCTGGACGAGTTGGCCGAACAGAAGTTGAAAACGCCCAAGGATCGCCTGAGTGGAAGGTGGCTATTTCTATCTGGATCGAGGCCATGAAGTTTTTGGCATCGTCTTCGGACATCCGGTCAAAGACTATGGAGTCCATGTCAACGAACGCAGGAAAGATCCCTGGCCACCTCGAGAGCATATTCCGGCAGTCTTCGTTAGAGTGGGCATTTCCCAGATAGATATTCCCCGAGAATCCGCTCGTATGTGGCGTTGTCACTGAGCTGTCTTGGCGACAATTTTGAGTCTTCGGATTGCTTGGATTCGGCGCGATGTGGCACGCCACTCTGCTCAAGGGCCTGAAGCTTGCGTCGAAGGGTGTCGCAAGAGTCCTTGGTCTTCTGTTTCGTTAGCTGCTTCGGATGCAAAACCGGTTTCGGTTTCGAGACCTGTTTCGGTTTCGAGACCTGTTTCGGCTTCGAGACCTGTTTCGGCGTCGCAGGTAGAGTTTGCTGCGGTATTGGAGTACAGGAGACGATGACAAATGGTAAAAC
>CAYWBS010000322.1:0-4498 GCA_964456215.1 uncultured Hyphomicrobiaceae bacterium | reverse complement strand
CCGCGGCAGCGGCATCAGGGCGGAAAAGCACCAATGCTGCGGCTCGCAAAGGCCGGCAAGGGCGCCGGTCCTGGCCTCCAGCTCTTGGGCATGGGCGCGGACATGATCTCGGACCGCTGCAAAATAAGCTGCTATGAACTGCCGCTTTGGCCGCTCTCTGAACCCGCAAAGAGTGCTCAGATGATCTTCGAGGAAGGCAAGCTGGCTCCCGGCATGGGCGAGGTCGGCCGCCTGCGGCGGTCGCGTAAACGGATGGCCGACGCCGTGGAGTTTCAGGCGCGTTTCCGCTCTCAAATCAATGACGGCGACAGGCGATCCGGGACGGGAAAGACGCTCGGCTTCGCCGTATTGCATCGCCTCGGCGAGCGCGGCGGGGACGCCTGCCATACCATAGGGTATGATCAGCAGTTTTCCGTTCGAGTCGAACATTCATCCCATCTTTTGGCCGCCCGGCGCCCTAAACCAGACGCCATGACAAATCAGGAGAGAAGACGTGGAAGACGTACTTGTGATCGCAAAGCTCCCTCCCGCACATCTTGCATATCTTGACGAGAATTTCACCTGCCACAGGCTCTTCGAGGCCGAGGACCGCGCCGCCTTTATCGACGGCGTCAAGGACAAGGTTCGCGCTGTCGTCACCAACGGGTTCGGCGGCTATGACCGGGCGCTGGTGGAGGCTTTGCCCTATCTCGAAATCATCTCCGTCTGGGGCGCCGGATTGCAGGCCTTGGATCTCGATGTCGCGAGAGAACGGCGGATCGTCGTCACCAATACGCCCGACAATTCAAAAATAGCGGTGGCCGAGCTGGGCATCGCCTTGCTGCTGGCGGCGGCACGCCGGATCACCGAAGCCCATGAATTTGTGAAATCAGGCGCCTGGGCGAGCGAAGCGTTCGCACGCCCCGGAACCGGGCTCTTCGGCAAGACCTGCGGCATTGTCGCTCTCGGGACCATCGGCCGCGCCGTGGCCGAACGCGCCGCCGCGTTCCAGATGAACGTGCTCTATTTCGGCCCCCGCAAAAAGGACGATGTCCCCTACGCCTATTTCGACGATGTGACGGCCATGGCGTCCGGGAGCGACTTTCTCATTCTCTGCTGTCCCGAGCTTCCGGCGACTCGCGGCCTGATCACCGCCGATGTCCTGCGCGCCCTGGGGCCGGACGGAATTCTCGTCAATATCGCCCGCGGCGCCATTGTCGACGAGCCGGCGCTGATCGAGGCCCTCCGGAATAAGACCATCAAGGCGGCCGGCCTCGATGTCTTCGCCGACGAGCCGAACGTCCCGGAGGCGCTGCGCAAGTTGGACAATGTCATTCTCGTTCCCCATATCGGCACGAACACCGCCGATATTCTGGAAATTCGCAGGACGATGTGCGTCGCGAACCTCAAGGCCTATTTCAGCGGCCAGCCGGTTCCGGCGCCCGTCCACGTTCCGAAAGCTTAGCTGGGAGACATCGCTAAGCCATAGCCGCGATGATCCGTTCCCGCGTCATGGGAAGATGGCGAATGCGGACGCCGAGCACCCGGTAGACGGCATTTCCGATCGCCGCCGCCGTCGGGCCTTGCGCCGCTTCGCCGACGCCCAGGAACGGTTCCTCGGGGCGGTTGATAATATCGACCTGAATGTCCGGCACTTCGCTGAACTGCAATATCGGATAGCTCTCCCAATCCCGGCTGGTGACGATATCGCCGTCGAATTTCACCGCCTCCTTGAGCGTCCAGCTGGCGCTTTGGGTAATGCCTCCCTCGATCTGGTTGGTGACGCCGTCAGGATTGACGACTTCTCCGGCATCGACGGCGGCCCAGACCTTATACAGATGTATATCCTCATCGACCGACAGCTCGGCGATGACGGCGCAATAGGCGGCGCGGTTCTTGTAGCGCGCGAAAGCCAATCCGCGCGCCCGTCCAGCGGCCGTTTTTCCCGGCCAGCCGGCGGTCTCTGCGACTTTCTCGATGACGGCCCGTCCGCGCGGGTCGTCAAGATGTTCGAGGCGCAGCTGCAGCGGGTCCTTGCCGATCTCGGCGGCGATATCATCCATCAGCGTCTCCAGGGCGAAGATGTTGATGTATCCGCCAAGACTGCGCATCGAAGATGTTCGGTAAGGCAGATCCTGGATGATCCGTTTGCAGGACGAGGTATTCGGGATCGCATAGAGCGGAACGCTGTTCCGGTCCGCGCCGCCACCACGGGAAAGAGGAACATCGGAAGACGGAGGCGCCGGCATCGGCTCCGCCAGAACTTCGGCGGCGAGCAGATTGGCGCCGCCATCCCGGCTCGGCCGGCGGCCATGGGGAAAGCTGGTAATATCAAATGTCAGCGCGGCAATCTGGTCGTCATCGTCAAGGGTTGCTACGGCCTTGGTCACCATTGCCGACCCGAGAGGCGAGCACGCCAGCTCCTCGGCACGGCTCCATTCAAGCCGGACAGGGCGCCCGGGCACGGCGCGCGCCAGAAGCGCCGCTTCGAGCGCGACGTCATCGGCGCCATTGTGCCCATAACAGCCGGCGCCGGGGACATGGACGACGTCGATTGCGTCGCTTTCTATTTTCAGGACCATGGCGAGCGCGGTCCGAAGGGGGAAAACGCCCTGGCTGTGAGAGTAGACCGTCAGCCGCCCGCTGTCCCATTGCGCGAGTGCGCAGGATGTTCCAATCGATCCGTGGGCCAAATGCTGGCGGGAGACCGTCGTCGATATCGTCCGCCCGCGAACGCCCGCAGGATCACCCGAAAGATGTGTTTGTTGCACCGGAGCCGGGCTTGCCGCCATAGCTTCGATGAGATCGTCCGGGGCGCCGCCGCCGGCAGACCATGTGACGTACCGTTCCGCTCTTTGGATGGCGCGCATCGCGGCGTCCTCGCGATCGGCGATAATGCCAATGAACGCCCCATCGCGAACCACGCGCATGACATCCGGATCGGCGGCGAGGCCGCCTTCGTCGAAATGTTCAAGCTTGGTGCTGAGCGAAGGAGGATGCAGGACGCGGCCATGCAACATGTCCGGTAGCGTCAGATCATGAATAAACTCCGGCCCGCCGCTGACTTTCGCGGGCAGGTCCCGGCGCGGCAATGACTGCCCTGCGAGCCGCCGCTCCGACGGCGATTTTGGCTCGGCCTTCTCCATCACCTCCTGCCCGAGATCGACGGACTGCGCCAGCGACCAATAGCTGAGATCCGTGGCGGTCTCGCCCCGGTGCACGATGCCATCCCGTACCGCCAGATCTCCAATTTGCGCCTGCAGAAGCTTGGCGGCTTCCTCGAGAAAAACACGGCGCGCCGCGGAACAGGCAAGCCGGATGGAGCGGCCGCCGACCTCCATGGACTGGCTGCCGGCGGTCATGCCTTCATTCGGCGTCGATCTTGTATCGCCAGCCATGAGCGTTATGCGTTCCGGCGCGACATCAAGCTCGTCGGCGGCCAGTTGCACGAACGCCGTCGAAATGCCCTGCCCGATCTCGACTTTGCCGGAGCGCAGCATGATGACGCCCTCCTCACCAAAATCGAGCCAATCGTCGATTTTCGGGTGGTCGGATATGCTTGTCGGCAGGGACCCGGCAGTCATGAACGGCCTCCTTCCCTGCTTGCGCGCGCCACTTTTTCGATGGCACGGATCATGCGCGTGTGGGCGCCGCAGCGGCAGAGATTCCTGTCGAGCGCCGCGCAAATCTCGGCGCGGGTGGGATCTGGCTTTTCGTCAAGTAGGACTTTGGCCCTCATGATTATCCCGGAAAGACAGAACCCGCATTGCCCCGCCTGCTCATCGAGGAAACCCTTCTGCAGGGGATGAAGCTCGCCATTCCTGGCCAGCCCCTCGATGGTCAAGACCGTTTTGCCGGCCACGCACCAAACCGGCGTATTGCAGGAAAATATGGCGCGTTGGTCGATTTCGACAATGCAGCTGCCGCAAAGACCGTCACCACAGCCAAACCGCGTGCCTTTGAGCCCCAGATCGTTGCGTAGCACGTAAAGCAAGGGCGTATCGCGCTCGACCTCGACATCGGCCTTGTCGCCATTGACCGTGAATTGAAATCGTTCCGTCACCATCTCCCCCTTGGGTTGAACCGAGGCGCGATCGTTCTCACGCGGAAAGATCAATCGCCGAAGGATGAATTAGATCTTCCGGCTGAAGCCGCTCCGCGGTCGGGCCGTCTTCATGGGCGTAACGCGCCGTGGCCGCAAGCTTCAACTCTTTATCCGTCATCGCGCCCCTCGAAACCCAAATAAAGAAAACATTGGTCATAAATTCTTCCGTCATCGCGCCGTCCAACCGCCGTCAACCATCAGCGCCGACCCCGTCACCAGGGCGGAGGCATCCGACGCCAGGAAAGTGATGGCGCCCATCAGGTCCTCGGTTTGTCCGATGCGTCCGAGTGCAATGTTTGAAAGAATGAAATCCATGAACTCCCGGTTCTTCAGCATGCCGGCGGTCATCAACGTTTCGATAAAGGTCGGGCATAAGGAGTTCACGCGTATTCCGTACTGGCCGACTTCCCAGGC
>CAYWBS010000321.1:0-4524 GCA_964456215.1 uncultured Hyphomicrobiaceae bacterium | reverse complement strand
GCAAACTACTTCGCCAACTCGGGATATGCTTCCATCTAACGTGATCACGCTCTAAAGCGGCTTGATCGCGACTTTGCGGAACTTGATCACGCCCTTGGCGTGTTGTAGCGCGAACGGCCCTTCGGAGTACAGGCCGCTGCGCAGCGTCGCGGTTTTTGTGCCGTTGAGCACCAGGGTGATATCGCGGCCCTTGGCGGTAATCTCATAGGTGTTCCACTTGCCGCCGGCCTTGGGCATGGGATCGATCTCGACATGACGGACGATCGCGCCGGTGCCGTAGGACGGATCCTTGCGCTGATCGAAAATATTTGCCTCGTAGCACAATCTGTCGTTGATCTTCATGGGGTCGAAGCAACGCAGGAATATGCCGCTATTGGCGTCGTCGCTGGCCCAGAACTCTATGTAGAGCATGAAGTCCTTGTAAGAGTCTTTGCTGACAAGGTAAGCGTTCTCCTTGCTCGTTTTCTTGTCGGCAACGACCGCGCCGTCCTCCATCCGCCAGTTCGTTTCGCCGAGCTTGTTCCAGTCCCCCATGTTCTTGCTGTCGAGCAGCGTCGTCCAGCCTTCGCCCGTCTGCGCCGCGGCCCTCGGCGCTGCGTGGATGGTGGCGAAAGCGATGGCGACGAGCCCCAAAGCGAGGGCGAAAGCGCGTGTCAAAGCGCGGTGCATGGTAAATTCCTCCCTGTGCACGGACGATTACGTTTCCGTTTCTCCCGATGGCGGGTTGCTGCCGTTCTATCGACGGTTTCCCCGGGCCTGCCCCGGAGGACCTTGATCGGTCCAGAATGGTAGCAGTTTTCCCGTTGTCCTGGAAGCAGTATGTACAGCGCGCTCACGGCAATAGGAAACGCGGACGGAGGGTTTCTCACCCGTCCTTACCCGCGATCGGAGTTCCGCCTATTCTGGAATGACCGAAGAGACGGGGCGGCGCTTATTCAGGTCGCGTTTTCCGTCAGCCCCTTCAAGTCAGCGGCCTGATCCAACGCGCCGACGGCGTCCATCAGGCGCCCCGCCTTGTCGCGGCCGATCAGCGGTTCGGTCAACGCCGTGAATTTCGCCGTCAGGGACTGCCACTGCTTGTCGAGGTTGCTAGCGGGGATGGCGACATTGGCATCGCCGCTGACACTCCGGCCATCCTTCAGCATGACGGTGACGCCGGCGCTCATGCAGTCCGAGCCTTCGGGCAAGGCTTCGAGGTTGACCTTGCGGCGCGCCGCCTGATAGCGCGGCGCGTTGGCGTTCTCGTCGTTGTAGACGTCAAGGGCCGCCGTATTGATGCCGTCGAGACCCATGCAGGCGAGATGACGGATGGCGAACTTTATTTCGAGCCCCGTCGCGGGCTCCAGGATATCGCACACCTTGCGGAGGTCCATGGCGACATGAAGCGTCATGGCGTCCATGTCCTCGAGGGTGATAGCGTACTTCTTGCGGATATCGCGGATGGCCTCGAGCATGGAATGGGTGCGGTAGCAGGCGGCGTGATATTTGAAGAGTGTCTGCTCGATGGCCAGCGGCGCCTCGGGGTCAGGCCTGATCGCGGCGGGCACGAATCCCGGCGCCTGGGTTTCGGCAAAGCCTTGCGGTGCTTCGATTGCCTCTTTGTTCGCCGTAAAACCACGAGCGGCGAGCCGGGCGGCGAGGAGCCCGTTCATGGCTGCCTTGCCGGCGTGCAACGGCTTTGTCATGGTGCCGAAATTCGCCTTGAGGCCGGAGGCCTCAGACGCGGCGATGCCGAATGCGTGCGCGGCCGCCTCTTCGCCAAGGCCCAGCATCTCGGCGCCGACCGCCGCCGCGCCGAACGTGCCCATGGTCCCGGTGGCGTGGAAGCCGAGATCATAGTGGCCGTCGCCGGCCATGGACCCAAGGGCGCATTCGACCTCGGTGCCGGCGATGAATGCGGCGAGAATGTCGCGGCCGCCTTTTCCGAGCGCCTCGCCAAGGGCTAGGGCGACAGAGAGCGTCGGCACGGTCGGATGGCCGTGCAGCAGACGATTGACGTCATCATAGTCGAGGGCGTGGGACGTGGCGCCATTGATGAGCGCTGCATTGAGAAGGTCCGCCCGTTCCGGCCGGCCGTATAGGGTGCAGGCGCTCTCCGGACCGCCGGAAGCTTCCGCGGCCAGCATCGCCGCCAGAGGTTCGCGCGCACCGGCGATTGTCACCGCCAGCCAGTCGAGCACGGCGTGTTTCGCCCAGGTGAAGGCCGTCGCCGGAACGTTTTCCGCGTCGAATTCGCTCACCCAGCGGGCGATGTCCCGCGTCAGGGCAATCTTTTCGCTTTGGTCTTTCGGCAGGATTTCCGCTATCGACATGGCCGCGCCTCGCTTCTTACCAAGAATTTTCCCGCCGGTAGAATAACGGCTGCGGGAGAGTTGTGACAGATTTTTGTGATGGCGCGCCGGCCGGTTCCGGGTTCAGGGCTCCAGCCTTATGAGTCTTCCCCGGCTGCTGTCCGTCAGCACATAAAGACAGCCGTCCGGTCCGCTTCTCACATCGCGAATGCGCTCTCCGAGTCCGGCGAGCAGAGTTTCCTGCGCCACGACCTTATCGCCCTCGAGTTCCAGCCGCCTTAAATGAGCGCCGGCCAGCGCACCGACGAACAGATCGCCCTTCCATTGTGGAAATTTGTCGCCGGAATAAAAGGCCATGCCCGATGGCGCGATCGACGGAATCCAATAGACGACGGGCTGCTCCATGCCCGGCGCGGCGCCCTTATCGGAGATGATGGCGCCGCTATAGTCGATGCCGTAGGTAATCACCGGCCAGCCATAGTTGGCGCCCGCCTTGAGAATATTGACCTCATCGCCGCCCCGCGGACCATGTTCATGTGTCCAAATCTGTTTCGTTCCGTGCCGCAGGGCCATGCCCTGCACATTGCGGTGGCCGTAGCTGTAGATTTCCGGAAGCACACCCTCCTTGCCGACGAACGGATTGGTTTCGGGGACCGAGCCGTCAAGGTTGAGCCGGATCACCGAACCCGGATGGGTGAAAAGAAACTGGGCATGGCGCATATCCCCTTTCTCCCCGAGCGTTATGTAAAGAAAGCCGTCCGGAGCGAACAGCAGGCGCGAGCCGAAATGCACCTGGGACCCGGTCTTCGGCATAGCGCGGAAAATCACCTTGACGTCGGTGAGCCGCTGGCCGTCGAAACGGGCATGCGCCACTTCCGTGCCCCAGCCGCGCTTGCCGCGGGCGGCGTAGGAGATATAGATCAGCCGGTTCTCGGAAAACTTGGGATGAAGCGCGACATCCAGCAATCCGCCTTGGCCGCCGGCGGCGATTTCCGGCAAGCCGGGAATGGGCGCAGGGTCGAGAACGCCGTTGCGCAGGACGCGCAGCCGGCCCGCCCGCTCGGTCACCAGCATGTCGCCGTTGGACAAAAAGGCGAGCGACCACGGGTGTGACAATCGGTCGGTCAAAGTGGTGATGCGGAATGTTGCTTGCTGGGAAGTCTCAACGTCACGCGATGCGCCAAACCCGGCGGCGGGATGCGTCACGAGGACCGCAGATGTAACGACGAGGGAGGCTAGCCATATACCTGAGGATTTAGTTGCGGTTACAGAACGGGGTAAACAGTCTGGTTTCGAGGTCACGGGTATAGATCTTTCCGATGGCCGCTATGGGAAGATGTGTCCCTGATAGCGCAACCAGATGGCAAGTTTGCGGTGTTCGGCGCGTGATGCGCTACCGTTACATCAAATCTCCATGATTGTGCATGCGCGGATGACTTTTTTTCGCTTCCGGCTTTGTTATGCTATACTTATAAATACAAGAAAATCAGCATGGGGGGGCATCTATGCGAAAAGCGCTCGTACTCGCAATGGCGACTAGTCTGGTCGGATGTGCGTCGTCTTCGAATGATATCACTCCGAACTATGTCAGTCCCGTGATTTATCAAAATTTCAACTGTCAGCAACTCGGATTGGAAGCACAACGCGTTTCCGCCGAAGCCGCCAAAACGGCCGGTGTTCAGGACCAGAAACGGCAAAAAGATCAAGTCTGGACGACGGTCGGCGCCGTGATTTTCTGGCCGGCGCTCCTCGCCGTCAAAGGCGACGGAGCAACAGCGGCGGAACTCGGCAATCTCAAAGGACACATGCGCGCGATCGAGCAGACCAGCATTCAAAAAAAGTGCGGTATTAAGTTCGAAAAAGCACCTGTAAAGAAAAAGACGACGCCAGCCAAGCAAACGACTGCATTTTCATCTGATTAGAGAATCGGCTTTGGTGTTCAGTCTAGCGGCACCTTAAAAACTGTTGGCTTCTGGCCTGGTGGCCGCACAGCCTCAGGCCGTTGTCTTCCGGTCCTCGATAATCATATCCGATGCCTTTTCCGCGATCATCATCGTCGGCGCGTTGGTGTTGCCGCTGGTAATTGTCGGCATAATCGAGGCGTCGGCGACGCGCAGTCCTTTTAGGCCGACCACCCTCAGCCGGTCATCGACCACCGCATCGGCGTCATGTCCCATCCTGCACGTGCCGATCGGATGAAAGATGGTCGTGCCGATATCACCGGCGGCGACGG